>JBHHUI010000238.1:0-5275 GCA_046753805.1 Anaerolineales bacterium | reverse complement strand
AGCGCGCTCGATTTGAATGTGGCTATTGCCGGAGAAAAATAGTTATGACAAATATGCTTACGTGGGCAAAGGAGCACCCCCGACTCAGCGCCTGGATCGTGCTGGGGCTGGGGATGGTCGCCATCATCTCATACGAAGCACGCGATGTTGGGTTGTTGTGGAATCAATGGTTGGCCCTGATCGTGGCTACCGTCGCCGTGGCCGGGCTGTGCGTTTGGATTATCAGTTGGGAAGATGACGAGGAGGAAGAGGAGGCGGAGTCGTAATCAGAGATTGCGCAATGCGAATCTCCAATCACCGCCTTACCACCACGGAATGAACGACGTGCGGGTGGTCGCACGCAACCCCAGGTGGTGCACCAGCACCTCAATGCTCACCGTGCTTCCGGGCACGGCCTCCGTCACCGAAAATCGAACCTTGGCGACGCCGGCCGCGTTGCTGGGCGCGAGTGTAAACGTCTGGACTTCAGACGGAAAATCGACCAGCACCTGCGAGACAGCGCCCGCGACCGGCTCCCCGAGCTGGTCCCGGATTACCACGAAAACCGTTTCTTCTTCATCCTGACCCACAACCGGCAAGCGCGGGGAGGCAGCGACCGTTAGCGTGGTGACAGACGCGTCGATGTTCGCGCTGAGAAACGGCTCCGTGAGCGCCGGGTTGTACCCCAACTGGTCGAAGTTGCGCGCCCCCAGGTTAGCGATCTGTACCCGCGATCCGCGCGGCAGCTCCGGATGCCATTCGAGCACGGCCCGCTGAAAGCTCTGTACGAGGCGCCCGTCCACAACCCGGTATTCGCTGGTGGTATAGCCGAACACGTCCACCCCGCCGCGCTGCTCAAAGAAGTCCGCGAAAGCGAGACACGCCGAATGCCCGGTCTGGATGAAGTAGCTGCAATTCGGATCGCGCACCGGAGCCGCCGCCGGCAGGCCGAGACCTAGCTCGTCGGCCAGCAGCCCGAGTTGGACGCGGTACGGGCCTTCATGCTCGGGCCACAATTCCAGGCGCGCGCGCTCGAAATACTGGACTTCGCGGCCCAGGCGGTAGTCGAAGAACCGCTCCGTAATCGGGTAGCCGAACACGAGGACACCGCCGTGTTCGTTGTAGAAGCTCAGGAAGGGATCGCCGACGAAGTGGCCGGTAGCGTCGAAGTACTCGCCGGCGGCATCGCCCGACTGCGCGTCGACAATCACCACCTGCAGCGCCAGCAACAGCGCAAGCAGCAGCAGCGGTGCTATCCTGATCCAGTGTTTAAGGCGCACGGTTCCCCCCGAGGCGTGATTTCAGTATATACAACACCCACGAGAAGACAAGGGGCCAAAAAGTACGCCCGGCGCAGCTAATCCTCTTCGGCGGCGCGCATGCGCAGATAGCTGTCATAGCGCGAGCGGTGCAACCGACCTGCTGCGAGCGCCGCCCGCACCGCGCAGCCGGGCTCGTGTACGTGCGTGCAGTCGCTAAAGGCGCAATTCGCCACCAGCGGCGCGATGTCCACGAAATAACCGTCCAGTTCCTCCGGTTCGACGTCGAAGAGCGCCAACGCGCGCAAGCCCGGCGTATCGGCCACCCAGCCGTCGCCTTCCACCGGCCACAGTTGCGAGTGCACGGTCGTGTGACGGCCTTTTGTTGTGGCGCGGCTCACCGCGCGCACCTGCAGCCCAAGCCCCGGCCGGACGCCGTTCAGCAGCGATGTCTTGCCGACGCCGGACGGGCCGGCCAATACAGAAATGCGCCCCCGCAGTGTCTGCCGCAGCGCGCGCACTCCCTGCCCCGTCAGGGCGCTGGTGAATAAGACGGGATAGCCGATTTCGACGTACGGGCCGAAGATCTGCTGCGCGTCCGCCGCCGATACCAGATCGGTTTTGTTGGCGCAGATTACGGCCGGGATGTCGTTGGCCTCGGCGACGATGAGAAAGCGGTCCAGCATGCGGACGTGCGGTGCAGGATTCGCGCACGCGAACACGAACACGGCCTGGTCCGGGTTGGCGACGAGTACTTGCTCGATGCCGCGCTCATCATAACCAGTTGCTTTATTGCCAGGGATATACGAACGCGGGGAGCGCCGCACCAGCGCGCGTTCGCGCTCGGCCACCGTTTCGATCAGTCCGCTTCCATCTTCCACCAGACTGATCTCGACCCGGTCCCCAAGCGCGACGATATCGGTTTCTTGCTTTTCGCGCTTCAGACGCCCACGCAACTGGCAAACAAACTCACCGCGCTGCGTGTGTACGGTGAAGAATCCACTCTGGGCCTTTGTGATCAGACCCGGCAGCCAATCATCCATCGTCGGGCGCCGGCGTCACATCCGGTTGCGGCGTGGCGATCAGACCAAGCTCCGCCTCCCACGGATAGAGCGTGGTGGCGCGACCGCTAAAGTAGATTTCGACCACACGCCGGAAGATCGGCGCAGCCCACTGCGAGCCTTCCCCACGGTTTTCCAAAACAACTGCGATTGCAATATCAGGCCGATCATCGCGCGCGGCCTGCGTGTAGCCGACGAACCACGCATGCGGCGCGCGGGGCGGGTCCTGCGCCGTCCCGGTCTTGCCGTAGATCGGTACGTCCAGCCCAAGGAATGACCCGCGCGCGGTCCCCGTGCGGGCGTTGACAACTTCCCAGAGCCCCTGTTGGATAACGGCCAGCGTTTCAGGCGAAACCGGCAGTTTGCCAGTGACCTCGGGCGCAAACTCGTACACCGGGGCTTCGCCCGGTCCGGCGATGGACTCAATCAGTTGCGGGCGGTACAAGTCGCCGCCGTTCCCGATGGCAGCATACAGCCGCGCCATTTGCAGCGGCGTCACTTGCAGCGCAGCCTGCCCGATGGCCATGTTGACGTTGTCGCCGGCCAGCCAGGCATTGCCCGTCTCGGCAGCCCACTGCGGCCCCGGAACCGTGCCGCCAACCTCCTCGTTGGCGTCCGCTTGCAGGCCCGTGATGCCCGTCGGCTCGCCCAGCCCAAACCCGCGCGCCAGCGCCTCCAGATAGCCTTCGTCCCACTCGAACACGTTCAGACCAATGTGATAGAACCACGGGTTGCACGAGCGCCGGATGGCGCCGACGATATCAAGATCGCCCGAGGCGGGCACATTGTGGTCATATGTCCAGTCGAACTTAATGAAGTTCGGGCCGAGTTCGTTCCACGATTGGCCGCAATAGTAGCTCGTTTCCGGCGTAAAGAGACCGGACTCCAGCGCCGCCGACGCTGTAACCACCTTAAATGTTGAGCCGGGGGGATAGGCGCCCTGCGTAGCGCGGTTTACCAGCGGCGCGTCCGGGTTGTTGAGGAGCACGTCCAGCTCCAACGCGTTGGTATTGGCCGGGTCGAACACGTTGGCGTCGAACGTTGGCGCAGACGCCATCGCCAGCACTTCGCCGGTGTGCATATCGAGCACCACGATCGCGCCCGGCAGTTCGCCCAGTGCATTCTGGACCTGGTGCTGGAAATCGCGATCAATCGTCGTCGTGATGGATTTGGAGGCAGCCGATCCCCGGCGGGCAAGCTCGGCCACGATCTTCCCGGCCGGGTCTACCACGTAGAGCGTGCCGCCGCGTTCACCCGTCAGATAGCTTTCGCCCCACGCCTCCAGCCCGAGTGCGCCGACGCGTTCATCGCCACGGTAACCGAGCGCGCGGTAGCGATCGAGGTCGTCGTCTGGAATCAAACGCGTATACCCCACCACATGTGGAGCGCCCAATCCCGCACCGACATAAAATCGCGTCGGATAGGGATTCAGGACCAACCCCGGCATCCCGGCAAGCGTGTCGTAGCGCTCCTCGACGGCAGCGACCGCCGCCTCCCCAATGGGAACGTACCAGTCGGGCTGTGCGGATTCGTACAACAGGCGGATGTTCTCAGGATGACGGCCGACGAGCAGCGAGAGTTGGTGAAGCAACTCTTCTTCGCGGGCCGGATCGATCTGACCGGGCACAACGCCGATGGCCACCGCCTCGGTCTGTGCGGCCAGCGCAAGTCCGTTGCGGTCGTAGATGTTCCCACGGGCGGGAACCTTGAATTCCATCAACAGCCGGTTGCCGCCTGCCAGCTCGGGGAGAATCAACCCGTCGTCCCACGAGACGCCCCAGCGTCCGCCGTCAAAGCGTAGCTCCATCGTGATCTCGCGCGTAATCGCGCCGACCAGCGCCGTGTTGAGCGTGACGCGGTACTGCACCTGTGCATCCAGGTCTTGCTGCAGCGATGAAAGGACTGTGACATCGACGCGGGTCAGGGTCATTTCGTCGGCGGCTTCTTCATAGCGCGCGACGAAATCTTCCAGCGTGATCGCGGCCTGTGATAGGGGCGACAGCAGGCTGTACATGCCGGCATAATCGGCGGCGACCCAGGCATCAAGGAAGGCGGCCGCAGTCCCCTCCGGGTTGGGCGGCGCGGTGTGGGTCGGAACGGGGGCAGGCTCCGAAGGCGTCGGCCGGGCGCCGGACGGAACAATCACATTGCAGGCAACCCCGAACAGAAGCAGGACAATGGCAGCGCGCTTCACAATTGTCCGGCGAGTATCGCCGGGAATACGCCACATTCGTAATCCGTAAATCCCCGGCATTGCTCTGGAACGTCTTCCGGCGGCTCGACACCCTGACGGCGGAGCGCCCGCGTCACATGACAGAGCGGCAACCCCATGACGTTCGCAAAACAGCCTTGTAGGCCGGCAACGGGTTCAAAATCTCGATTCTGAATCCCATAAGCCCCGGCTTTGTCGAGCGAATCGCCTGTGGCAAGATACTGCGCCAGTTCGCCGTCTGTGTAATCTCGCATGGGAACATTGGTTTCGCACACTTCGATAGTCGGTTCGTCCGCGTCGCGCGGCTGGATGGCGACGGCAGTGATGACGGTGTGCTCGCGCCCGCGCAGCCGGCGCAGCATCCGCTCGGCTTCGGCGAGGTCGGCCGGCTTGCCCAGGATTTGATCGCCGTCCACGACAACGGTATCTGCGGCAAGCACCGCCAGCCCACTACGCTGTACAGCGGCCACCGCCGTCGCCTTCTCGCGCGCCATGCGAATGGCAAAGTCGCGGGGACGCTCGCCGGCGCGCGGCGTTTCGTCCACCGGGGCCGATTGGACGTGGAACAGCAGCCCCGTGAGGGCCAGCAACTCGCGGCGGCGCGGCGAATTGGAGGCCAGTACCAGCAGTTGGCGCGTTGGCTCAGGCATGCGTTGGAATTCTACTATAGTACGGACTCGCTTTTTCATCGCGCAGCGTACCGGAATCAAGCGCAGCGGCGCAAGGGCCGGAGATCCACCTGTCTTTGTGGGATTGCATCTTCG
>JBHHUI010000237.1:0-5307 GCA_046753805.1 Anaerolineales bacterium | reverse complement strand
TGCAGACATGGGCATCCGCTATCGCCCGTTCGCAATCGGCGAAAGCATGATGGAGCTACTGCAGGCTACCACGGAGGACAGCCCGGTCGCCCGCTTTATCCGGCGCAACGGCGGCCCGGGCGTGCATCATATTACTTTCGAGGTTGATGACCTGGACGCAGCCGTAGCCGAACTCGAGCGCCGGGGCGGCCGCATTGCCTACCGGCACGACTACCAGCCGGGCGTCACATTCGAAGGACAGGTCTGGCGCGAGGCATTCGTACATCCCAAGGATGCATTCGGTGTGTTGATCCATCTCGCAGAGAAAAAACCTGTGGCTGGGGCGGCGGAGGCGGGCTAATGTCGTTTGACCCGATCCAGCATCTACTCGACGAGCATGTGGTGATCCTGGCCCGCTTTGAAAAACTTCAAGCAGCCGTAGACGCCGTACGCACAGACGGCGAGGACGCCCTGGCCACGCAGTTGGACACATTCCGGGCGATCGGCGAAATGATGGCGACGCAGCTGCACCGGCACGCACGCAAAGAAGACGAAGCTTTTTTCCCGGCCATAGAAGCCGTACTCGGCGCAGCCCAGGGGCCGACTACCGTCATGCGCGCGGAGCACCAGCAGATTTACGCGCAGGGTGCGCTGCTGCGCGACACGCTTTATCAACTGAACGAAGTCGAGCATCCGCAGATCGAGGCCAACCGGGACCGGCTGCGCGAGTTGGCGCGCATTGGCAAGTCCGGCGCAGCGCTGGCCGATACTGGAGCGGAAATTTTGCATCTCGTACACATGCACTTCGAGAAAGAGGAGCAAGTGCTTTTCCCGATGGCTCGCGAGATGCTCTCCGCCGAGACCATGGACCGGATCGCCGATGCGATGGCTGCGATTGATTCCGAGGGTGCGTAGCGTTCCGCTTACAGAAGGCGGCAAAACGCTGGTCGAGTAGGCCGACAGGCCGTATCGAGACCCGTTTTGCCGCAGTTCCTGGTCTCGATACGCCCCTGACGGGGCTACGCTTCGTCTCGCGCTCAGCGCGAGGCTCGACCAGCGAACTGCGTAACTCCAATTGTCGAAAGGCGCTCAGCGCCCCACTGAAAGTCATTGCAGTACCGAACAGCGGTCGAATTGGACGCTGCATCGGGTCGCCCGGCCGCGCACACCCCACCCCGCTTATTGAGCAAGCCCCGCGCTCGGGCTGCGCTCCTTCCTTGCACCCATAGAGGGCTGCTACAATCCGCAGCGTCCAAACAACAGGAGGAAACATGCAGGCGCTCAAAGATCGAATCCGTTCAGAGGGTCAGGACTTGGGCAACGGAATCCTCAAAGTGGACGGCTTTATCAATCATCAGGTGGATCCCGCGCTCATGGACGCCTGCGGTCGAGAATTCGCTCGCCGCTTTGCAGACATACAGGCCACGAAAGTATTGACGGCGGAGATTTCGGGTATTGCACCGGCGGTGATGACAGCCCAGCATCTTGGGCTGCCGGTCGTCTACGCACGCAAGCACAAGCCCATCACCATGCCGGATCAGATATTCCTCACGTTGGCGCCTTCGCACACCAAAGGCCGAACCGTTGAACTCATCGTGTCGCCCGAATATCTGAAGGCGGGCGAGCGCGCCTTGATCATCGATGATTTCCTGGCGAGCGGCCAGACGATTCTGGGGTTGGCCCGCCTGGCCGATGCGGCCGGGGCCAAAGTAGTCGGCATTGGCGCGCTGATCGAGAAAGTATTCGAAGGCGGCCGAACCAGACTCGCCGAACTCGCCGTGCCGATTGAATCGCTCGCCGCAATCACCAGCATGGAGAGCGGCCACATCGTCTTTGCAGATTAAGGCGAGCCGCGCAGCCGGAAGGTGAAGTAGCACGCGGATTGCGCGGCTCGCCTCGGGCCGATTTTATTACCCGCGAATTTCCGCGAACGTCAGCGTCGCGAAGCGCCGCACGGGTATCCGCGGGTCGTTCCATGGCGCACTGAGTAGTCACGATTGAGGGAGCACGTGCCGGATACGATCGTCGTTCTGGATTTTGGCTCGCAGTATTCACAGTTGATCGTGCGACGCCTCCGAGAATTACAGGTGTACTGTGAGTTGCTGCCGCACGATACAGCGCCCGCCGACGTGCGGGCGCTGCACCCCAGCGCTTACATTCTATCCGGCGGGCCCGCCAGCGTTTACGATGCAGATGCGCTGCAACTGCCCGACTATGTCCTCGATGACGAAGTGCCCGTGCTCGGTATATGTTATGGCATGCAGCTGCTGGCGAAAACGCTCGCTGGCGTAGTCACGCCCTCTGGCCGGCACGAATACGGGCGCGCACAGGTGACCCGCACGAATGAGCACGCGGCCATGTTGGATAGCTCACTGCCGGCTGCATTCGATGTTTGGATGAGTCATGGCGATGAGGTCACCGCAACCCCAGCCGGATTTGTCGTCACGGCCTGGAGCGAGAATTGTCCGATTGCCGCAATGGAAGACCCGGCGCGCAGAATTTTCGGCCTGCAATTTCATCCCGAAGTATCACACACGGAGCATGGGCGCGAAATCCTGTCTGCGTTTGTGCGCGCCGCTGGCATCAAGCGCGAGTGGACGCCCGGACGAATTGTCGAACGCGCGGTCACTCAGATTCGGAACACAGTTGGCGAACGCAACGTCGTGGCGGCTGTGAGCGGCGGCGTCGATTCCTCCGTGGCAACTGCACTGGTGCAACGCGCCATCGGGGAACAATTAACGTGCTTCTACGTCGATACCGGCCTGATGCGAAGCGGCGAATCCGAACAAATCGTCGCAACATTCGAGCGCGCCGTCGGCGCGCAGCTTGAAGTCATCGAGGCGGCCGATGACTTTCTGACAGCCCTGTCGGGCGTCACCGACCCTGAGATGAAACGCCAAATCATCGGCGATAGGTTCATCCGTACGTTCGAAGACGCAGCCCGACGTCTGGGCAACAATGCCCGGTTCCTGGTCCAGGGCACCATCTATCCAGACGTTGTCGAAAGCAGCGGAGCAGGTCGCAGCCAGGCGGCGAAAATCAAAACCCATCACAACGTTGGCGGCTTGCCCGAAAGCATGGACTTTGAACTGATTGAGCCGCTCCGCTATCTGTTTAAGGATGAGGTGCGCGCAGTTGGGCTGGAACTCGGCCTCCCGGACGAGATCGTTTGGCGCCAGCCGTTTCCGGGTCCCGGCCTCGCCATTCGCTGCCTGGGCGAAGTCACGCCGGCGCGTTTGGAGACATTGCGGGCAGCCGACAAGATTTTCCGGGATGAACTCCACGCGCGCGGGAAACTGCGCGCGGCCACAGCCCAAACGTTTGCGGTATTGCTGCCGGTGAAATCCGTAGGGGTGATGGGCGACGCGCGCACCTACGAAGAGGTCGTCGCACTGCGCGCGGTCACGACGGATGATTTCATGACGGCGGATTGGGCGCGCCTACCGGCCGACTTGCTTGCCACCGTTTCCAATCGCATCATCAACGAAGTACGCGGGGTTAATCGCGTGGTCTACGACATCAGCAGCAAGCCCCCCGGCACAATCGAGTGGGAGTAATATGAAAACGGTCCCCTTCTGGACCGATGATTTTCCCCGCCCGCAGGATTTGGGCGGCGACCCATTGCCCACGGACACGACGGTGGCGATCGTCGGCGGCGGCTACACGGGCCTATCGGCCGCGCGCCGGTTGGCCCAACTCGGCATCCAGTCCGCCATACTCGAAAGGCATACCATCGGCTGGGGCGCGAGTTCACGCAACGGCGGCATGACCACCACCGGCCTCAAGTTAAAGCCCGAAACGCTCTTCAAACAGTACGGCCGCGAGCTGGGGCGCGCGCTGTGGGACGCATCACTGGACGCCATCACCGCCGTGGAATCTATCGTAGTCGCGGAGGCAATCGACTGCGACTTCAGGCGGCACGGTTCCTTTGCGGCCGCTTGCAAACCGGCGCACTTTGACGCGATGTGCCGCAACACGGAGTGGATGGCCCGCGAACTAGGCTATGAGCGCGAGAACGTACCGCGTAGCGCCATGCGCAGCGAGATCGGCAGCGCTGCCTATTACGGGGGCGTCGTGGAGACACTCAGCGGAGGGTTGCATCCAGCCAAGTACGTCTTCGGGTTGGGGCAAGCCGCCGCGCGGGCCGGAGTCACGCTTTGCGACCGGACCGAAGTGCGTTCCATCACACGCAGCGGAGACGCGTTCCAATTGACCACGGCCTCCGGCGTCTTACGCGCCGACGAAGTGCTCATCGCAACCAATGGTTACACGGACCCGCACCCAACCGCCATTCGGCGGCGGGTTGTGCCGATTGGCAGTTATTCCATCGTCACCGAACCGCTCCCGCCCGAACTGCAACAGGAGATCAGCCCGCGCGGCCGGATGTTCTACGATTCCAGGTGGTTCCTGAACTACTTCCGTTTGACGCCCGACGGAAGGTTGCTCATGGGCGGACGGAACAACCTCACGACCGACCTCGACCTTGTGCGCAGCGCACAGCGCCTGCGTGAAACCCTGGTGCGCATCTTTCCGCAGCTACACGACCTACCCATCACCCACTCCTGGGGCGGCAACCTGGGGCTTACATTTGACACGCTGCCTCACATCGGGCGCGCGGACGGTCTGCACTATGCATTTGGCTACAGTGGGCACGGCGTGGCGATGGCAACCCTGCTCGGTCTGCATGCGGCGGAGCTGCTCGCCGGGCAGCGTGCGAACAGTCCATTCCTCGAAATCCCGAACCCGGTGTATTTCTTCTATCGCCGGCGTCCGTGGTTCCTGCCGTTGGTCGCGACGGGTATGCGCTTGCTCGATCGCCTGACCTGAGGGCCGTCCGGCGCGAGAAGTGCGGCGCTGCGCCCCGCGCTGGAATGTGGCCGAGCAGACGGACAGACGCGCGCGGGATTGCTATGATTGGTGGAACTTCATCCCCCCGCCGCCCGGAAAGAAACCGGTTCGCGCCGCGTTGTTCGGCGCGGCCGGCTGGCAGTCGGCCGCACGGACGGGGTCAAGTGTTAATAGAACGGAACCGATATTTCAATATGGAGAGCCTATGTCGCTGACATTCGAAGCGTTCAAACAGTCGTTTTCATACGGCGCCCGCAACGATCTCAACTTCAAATTCCTGAAGTATTTGTCGGACGATGACGCAGCCGACTGGTTTCAGGAGTTGCTCTACCGGATCGGCGACAGCCTCGACGATGGCAATCTGGACCGCCTGTGGGAGCATGTTTTCGAGGGGCAGGCCACGGTCTACGCTGCGGTCGGAAGCTGGACCTATGACGATGGGCCGTTCACGAAACTTGAGAAGCCAACCTCGGAAACGCG
>JBHHUI010000236.1:0-5321 GCA_046753805.1 Anaerolineales bacterium | reverse complement strand
CGACAGCTGTGCGTTCGGTGTCGGGCTTGTGTCCCACGTCCACCATATGCGCCCGCCCGGTTTCGTCGATGTGAGACAGTTTTGCGGAAGTTTCGATCATCGTTTAAGAATTATACAGTGGCGGTGAGCAGTTGTCGGCGCACCGCAAGTTGTCACCCCAAAGACAAAGAGAAAAGGGCGAGGCCCCAAGGACACTCGCCCGGACTGTCTAATGCCGAGGGTGTACTACTCGCTGCCCGCTTTCCGCGCCCGCCGCCGCCGCACGAATGCGCGCACGGCGAAGAAGCCCGGCAGGCCGACCACGAGCAAGATCGGGCCGAAACAGATCGCGCCCCGGATAAGCAGGTCGGCTGCGAATTGCAAGCCGCGCACAAGGTCCTCGAGTGCTTCCCGCGCCACCACGAACGGTTGCCAGCCGCCGACGTCGATCGGCTCCGTGGCAACATTCGGGATGAGCTGAATACTCACCGATGAGAGCCGCGCCGACTGCTCGAAGTACTGCATTTGGCCTTTGATGACTTCGATCTGGCCCTGTACTTCTACAAGCTGGTTGTACACAGCCAGTACGTCTTCGGTCTTCCGCGCGCCGTCCATGATCTCGGTCAGCTGCGCCTCGGCGGTCTCAAGGTTGCGCAACCGGCTGGCGAGATCGGTGTACTCCTGTGTGACATCCTGCCCGGAAATCGATTCCGAGTCGACTTCAACAGCAAGCCCCTTCAGCGCGTCCAGCGCCTCATCCAGGCGCTCTGCCGGCACACGGATAGTGATGTTGGCTTCGTGCGTCGGGCGGTAGGTGTCGCCCACCCGGTAGCTTGACTCGTACAGGTTGGACGTCACCACAAAACCGCCCATATCCGTGGCGAGAGCGGAAATACGTTCGAGCGAGTCCACCGGGTCGTCCACGACCAGCGCAAGGTTGGCGTTGTAGATCACCAGCCGTTCAGTCTGCTGCGCGGGCGAATCGAATGCCGCACTGTCGGCGGATTCGGCGGCGAAACCTGCTTCGCTTTCGGCAGCCACCGAGCGCACCTCAACGTCTGCAAACCCACCGGAAGCCGGCTCGGCTGCCGCTAAAGATTCGGGCGCCGCCGCGCCGCCGGCCGCGCAAGCTGATAACACCAGCACACTGAGTGCAGTCAGGATCATGATTTGATTCTTCATCGGAAAACCTCTAATAGGATAAGCGAATGTTATCCAGTAGACGCCCCAGCGCGCCGGAAGGTTCCCATCACCACCCCTGTGACAGGCGCACGATCAATCGCGTTGGAAAATCGAGTGCATCCATGCGACGCTGGGTCTCGGCAACCTCGTACGGCGCCCGGCGATGTTGCCAGCGCAGCGCCTCTGTATCGAGCAGCGCATACGCCGCATCCGGATCGCCGTCACGCGGCTGGCCCACGCTTCCCGGATTCAGGATAAAACGGTCACCGTTCAGGACAAGCGCGTGGCAGTAGTCCGGCGGCGACTCAGTTTGGCGACCACTGTCGCGCCGATAGACCACCGGAATATGCGTGTGCCCCACAAGACAATACTCGGTTTGAAAATGCCGGAAATTCTGCATGGCGATGTGCCGGTCGAGGATATACTCCCAGACTGGCTGGCGGGGGCTGCCGTGGACAAGTGTAAAGGGGCCCTGCTCATCTCGATCGGGTAGATTCTCGATGTAATCCAAACTTCCGGACGAGAGGGCGTTCTGTGTCCAGGCGACCGCAGCGCGAGCATCCGGGTTGAATTCACCCAGATCGATATCACCAATGGCAGCCGCGTCGTGGTTCCCAATCAGACAACGCAATCCAGGCAGCGTTTGCACGCGCTCAACGCACTCATTTGGGTCCGGGCCGTATCCCACTAAATCGCCCAGGCACCACACCACATCGTACTCGCCGGCAGCATCTTCCAGGACGGCTTCCAGCGCCACCAGATTCGCGTGAATATCGGATATGACGAGCACTCGCATTGGGAGCGATGATAACACGCTGCGCAAGAATCCGAACGCCGCTCTTGTCGCCCCCATTTACGCCCGTTATAATGACTCTCCACCGTCCGATTCATTGTGCATTGTTCATTCTCCATTGTCCCTTGTTCATTAACTGATGCCGATCCTTGACCCGCACGCGCTGGAAGTAACCAGCCTCAGCCCGGAACAGACGCAACGCTACGGCATGCGCATCGGGCAATTGCTGCAACCGGGCGATGTCATCTGTCTGAGCGGCGAACTTGGCGCAGGCAAGACCACGCTGGCTGCCGGAATCGGGCGCGGCTGGGGAGCGCTGGAAAAGGTAACCAGCCCCACATTCGTCATCGTGAACGAATACCATCGGGCCGACGGCGCCGAATTGCACCATGTGGACTGCTACCGGCTGGAGTCCGAGCTTGACATCAATAGCAGCGGGTTGCCGGAGCGCATCGAGAACGGCGCCACACTGCTCATCGAATGGCCCGAAAAAGCCGCCGGCTGGCTGCCGGCGGCCATGCTACAGGTGGACCTGGAGTACATGGAAGACGAACGACGCACGATACATCTGCGCCCGAACGGCCGTCGCTTCGAGTCCTTCATGGCCGCTTTTCGCAAGTCCGCCTTTGGTCAGCAGGTCGCATAGTGATTCTCGCGGTCGATACGGCTACGCGGCGGGTGGGGTTGGCGCTCGCAGACGAGAACGAGATTCTCGCAGAACACTACTGGCGCACGGCGGACAACCACACCCGCGAACTTGCGCCCGCCGTCGCGCGCGCTCTCCGACGCGCAGATGTACAGCCGGCACAGCTGCGAGCTGTCGCCGTGGCCATTGGGCCAGGGTCTTTCACGGGCCTTCGCATCGGGCTCGGGTTTGCAAAAGGCATCGCATTAGCCCACAACATTGCACTCGTCGGCGTGCCGACCCTCGACATTGTGGCGCAGGCCCAACCCGCGTTCGACGGCACGCTCATTGCTGCGCTGCAGTCCGGGCGGGGCCGGATAGCCGCCGGACGGTACCAGTGGCAGGCCGGCTGGCACGCGCTTGCGCCGGCCGAAATCACTACCTGGGAAGCTGTGGTCGAGAATCTGCCCGGCGAACCGGTCTATATTTGCGGAGAAATCGACGCGGCCGGACGGAAACTTGTGCAAAGTAGGGCGCAGCTCGCACCGGCAACGCTCAACGTGCGCCGGGCCGGCGTACTGGCTGAAATTGGCCGCGCCCGGTTCAACGCCGGCGATGTGGACGACCCGGCCACCCTCGCACCGGACTACCTGCATCTGCCCACCGTGACGCCGCCCCGCGCCAGGCCAGCCTCTGAATCGGCATGACGTCTGCACCGAGGATTCGCATCGAGCCCATGCAGATCGCCGACATAAAGCAGGTGACGGCCATCGACCGCGAATCGTTTCCGACCCCGTGGCCCCAAAACGCGTTCGACAACGAGTTGCGTCGCAATGACCGCTCGCACTTTTTCGTCGCGCGCCTGACGCCAAAGTGCACGCCCTGGTACGGGCGCTGGCGCGCGGCTGCCCGCACCATCATCGGCTATGTGGGATACTGGCTCGTACTGGACGAGGCGCACATCTCCACGATCGCCGTTCGACCGGCGTACCGGCGGCGCGGCATCGGCGCGGCGCTATTACAGGTTATGCTCAGGGATGCAGCGCGGCGCGGCGCGGTCGAGGCCACGCTGGAAGTACGGATGAGCAACGACCACGCACAGGGGCTTTATCGCAAATATGGGTTTGAACCGGTCGGAGCGCGCCGGGCATACTACCGGGACAACGGCGAAGATGCACTCTTGATGACCGCTAAACCCATCAAATTGACGCCGGATTCACATTCCGTTTCAAAGGTTAACTGTTGAGCGATATTCTCATCACCGGCGGCGCCGGTTTCATCGGCTGCAACTACGCGGCGCGACTGCTGGCGGCCGGACACAGCGTCACAGTATTCGACAATCTGAGCCGAAAGGGTGCAGCTGCCAACCTCGTATGGCTGCGCGCGCAGCAAAGCGGGGTTAACGGCGCGCTTACGTTCATCGAAGGTGATGTGCGCGACGCCGAAGCAGTCGCCGCAATCACGCGCGGCCGCGACGCGATCTACCACCTCGCGGCGCAAGTGGCGGTCACATCGTCTGTGACGAACCCGCGTGAGGACTTCGACATCAATGCGCACGGCACATTCAACGTGTTGGAGGGCGCCCGCCTGTCCGGGACGTTTCCGCTTGTGGCGTACGCCTCGACGAACAAGGTGTATGGGGGTATGGAGGATGTGCGCGTCGCTGAGCGCGAGACGCGCTGGGAGTACACTGACTTGCCGTACGGGCTGCCGGAATCGCAGCCGCTGGACTTCCATAGTCCCTACGGCTGCAGCAAAGGTGCGGGCGATCAATACGTGCGAGATTACTCTCGTATTTACGGCTTGAACACCGTGGTGTTTCGTCAATCGTGTATCTATGGCCCCAGACAGTTCGGCGTCGAGGACCAAGGCTGGCTGGCGCACTTTGTCATCGCAGCCGCCAAAGGTCGCCCAATTTCAATCTACGGCGACGGCAAGCAGGTCCGGGACATGCTCTGGATCGACGACCTGTTGAACGCGTATGACGTGGCGCTGACCAACCCGGACCGGGTTTCCGGGCGCATCTACAACCTTGGCGGCGGGCCGGACTTCACCTTGTCCGTCTGGCGCGAGGTCGAGCCCTTGCTGACCGAACTGGCTAACCGGCCGCTGGATGTGACTTTCGGCGACTGGCGGCCGGGCGACCAACGTGTCTTCGTCTGTGACATCCGCGCCGCCGCCCGAGATATGGATTGGCAGCCAAAAGTTTCGCCGGAGACAGGCCTGCGGCGTTTGTGGGCGTGGGTGAACGGAAATATCGAGTTGTTTGAGTGATGAAACGTGATGTGTGCGCCGAACGTTTCAAGCTTCATGTCGGAGGTTAAATAGATGTCACAGGCTGACGACCTGCGCCTGATCGAAGGCGAAGTCCAGACCTGCCAGCAGTGCGCGCTGGCGAACACCCGCAAGAACGCTGTCCCCGGCGAGGGACCGCCGGACGCCAAGATCATGTTGATCGGCGAAGGTCCCGGCTACCACGAAAACGAGCAGGGGCGGCCTTTCGTGGGCGCGGCCGGCAAGTTTCTAGAAGAACTACTCGCCAACATCGGCCTGAAGCGCGCAGACGTGTATATCACCAACGTGGTCAAGTGCCGCCCGCCGGGCAACCGCGATCCCGAGTCGGGCGAGATCGAGGCCTGCCAGACATACCTCGACCGCCAAATCAGGGCCATCAATCCGCGCGTGATCGTCACGTTGGGGCGCTTCTCGATGGCGCGCTGGTTCGCCGGCGCGAAAATCTCC
>JBHHUI010000235.1:0-5342 GCA_046753805.1 Anaerolineales bacterium | reverse complement strand
ACTCTTTAGCTGCTTTGCCGACTTGCACCTGACAACGCGCATTACGCCGTACGATGCGCGTCTCGGCCGCCGGCGCTTCTTGCCTGCTTTGTTACGCCGTATATTGCCCAATGCGCTCGGATGGTTCCTGATCGCAGAAGGTTTCAAGTAGGCCTTCCAATCTCGTCGACTTGCACCTCGCCTACCTTTGCCAGTACTTCGTGCCCGAACCCGGCGCGCCATCGGCGCGATTGTACGACCTCGCGCGCGCTTGGGTCGAGGCCGGGCATCAGGTGACTGTACTCACCGGCATGCCCAATCATCCCACCGGCGTGGTGCCGCCGGAGTACCGGAGACGGCTCGTCGCCCGTGAGACGCTCGATGGCATCACCGTGCTGCGCAACTGGCTCTACGCTACGCCCAATGAGGGCTTTTTCCGCAAGACGGTCAGCCATCTCAGCTTCATGGTCAGCGTGGTGCTGTTCGGCCTGCCGCGCCTGAGCGGGGTGGATGTGCTCATCGTCAGTTCACCGGCTTTCTTCGCCGTTTTCGCAGCCTGGTTCATCAGCCGCGCGCGGCGTATCCCCTATATCTTCGAAGTGCGCGATCTCTGGCCGGCTGTATTTGTCGACCTGGGCGTGCTGACCAACCCCCGCCTCATCCGGCTGCTCGAATTCTGGGAAATGTTTCTTTATCGTCGCTCCGCGCGAGTCGTCACCGTGACCGAATCGTTCCGTCGCAATCTGCTCGCGCGCGGCCTGTCGCCGGAAAAGGTGATCACCATCCCCAACGGCGCTGCGCTGGATTTCTTTCAACCTGGCCCTCGAGAGAATGCCGTGCGCGCCGAGCTGGGCCTGACCGGCAAGTTTGTCGTCAGCTACATCGGGGCGCACGGCATCTCGCATGCTCTCGAAACCGTGCTCTACGCCGCCGAGCGCATGCGGGAGGAAAACGATGTTATATTCTTGCTGGTGGGAGAGGGGGCTCAGAAGCGCGCTCTGCGCGCGCTCCGAGAGCGCCTCGGCCTGGAAAACGTGCGCATGATTCCAGCACAGCCCAAGGCGCGCGTGCCGGATTTCTACCGCGCAAGCGACGTATGCCTCGTCCCACTGCGCAGCGTGCGGCTGTTCGAGTCCTTCATCCCCTCGAAAATGTTTGAGATCATGGCCTGCGGGGTGCCGCTGATTGGCGCCATGCGCGGTGAAGCGCGCACAATTCTGGAGCGTTCCGGGGCGGCGCGGCTGACCGAGCCGGAAAACGTGGAGCAACTGGTCGCTGCAATTGACTGGTTTCGTTCGCACCCGAAACAGGCGCAGCACATGGGCGCGGCCGGTCGGGAGTTCGTGCAGCGCAATTACGACCGCCGTGAGCTTGCCTCGCATTATCTCGACCTGTTGCAGGATGTCGTCCGGTGACGACCACGCTGCTCACCGGCGCCACGGGTTTCCTCGGCGAGTTCGTTGTGCAGCAGTTCGTCGCCGAGGGCGTGCGCGTGCGCGCATTTGTGCGTCCAACCAGCGACGTGACTGCATTGCTCGCACAGGGCGTCGAGACCTGCGTTGGCGATCTGGGTGACCGCGCGGCGCTGGCAGCCGCGTTGGAAGGCGCAGACGTATTCGTGAACGTCGCCTCGCTGGGGTTCGGGCACGCCTCGAACATTGTGACGGCCGCCGTGGAAAGCGGCGTGCAACGCGCGATCTTCGTCAGTACAACGTCGGTGTTCACGCGTTTGCCGGCGGCCAGCAAGCCTGTGCGCGTCGCCGCGGAACGGCTGATCCGCGAAAGCGGGCTAGCGTATACGATCGTGCGCCCGACGATGATCTACGGCACGCCGCGCGACCGCAACATCTGGCGGCTGATCAACTTTCTACGACGCTGGCCGATTGTCCCCATTGTCGGCACAGGGGCTGCCCGTCAGCAGCCAGTCTATGTGGCCGACGCAGCGCAGGCCATCGTGCGCGCGCTGGACTGTGAGGCCGCGATTGGTCAGACATATAATGTGGCTGGCGCGGAGCCGATCACCCTGGTCGAGATGATCGACACGATTTGTACGGCGCTCGGCCGACGCGTCAGGAAGATGGCCATACCGCTGTCGATTGCAGTGCTGGGGGTGCAGCTTGTTCGACTGCTGGGCATCAGCCTGACAACCGAACAGGCGCACCGCATTGAGGAAGAAAAGTGCGTGGACATCCGTCCGGCGCAGCGCGACCTATGTTATACTCCCCTATCCTTCGGACAGGGCGTCGCTCACGAAATCGCCTGTTTGAGCGCCGCCGGCGTGTAAACACCCTTCCGCTTGTCATAACATTGAAGTTGACGTGTCCACCATTCTGAAAAGAATGAGCCGCTTCGTGCGCCGTACCGGAGGGTACGTCGCGGCCGACGCCCTCATCATCGTATTGGCGTATCGCGTTGCGTTACCGCTGCGCTTTGCCGGACTCGCCGGCGAGCCAAATAGCTTCTCCCCGGATGTCATGGCCTATTGGGTGGACAACTGGCGGATGTTTGTTCCCTGGATTGTCATCGTCCATGTGGTCGCGAATGCCTTATCCGGCGTGTACAGTCGGCTCTGGCGGTTTGCCAGCGCGCCGGATGTGCTGATTGTCGTCCAGGCATGGATTGCGGCGTCGATCTTGCTCCTCGGCGTTGATTACCTGTGGGCAGCGCCTATTCGGCTCCTCCCGTTAACTACAGTGGCCATGGGCAGCTTCATGTCCATGGCTGGCTTCACTGTATTGCGCTACCGCTCCCGGCTGCTGGCGAGCGCGATGTATCGGCTGCGCCGGGCGCTGAACCGCCGCGACAGTGCGGTGCGTCCGGCCGTGCGCGTCCTGATCGTCGGGGCTGGCGAGGCGGGCCAGACCCTGTCCTGGCAGTTGCAGAATCGCAAACGCGGCGAACACTACAACATCATTGGGTTCGTGGACGACGATCCCGGCAAACAGGGCCTGAATGTACATGGCAGCCCTGTGCTGGGTTCCAGCGATCAAATCCCGGAACTAGTGGCGTCTCACGGCGTTGATCTGATCGTTATCGCAATCCAGGCCATCACCGGGCAGCAATTCCGCGAGATGCTGCAGAAATGCCAGCGCACATCGGCGCAGATAAAGATCGCGCCGGATGTGTTTGCATCTTTGCAGGAACAACCGCATGGCCCGCTGGTACGAGACGTGACCGTCCAGGATTTCCTGGGTCGGAGTTCGACCACCATTGACATGGAAGCGTGTAGGTCCATTTTGCAGGATCGCGTCGTCCTGGTCACCGGCGGCGCGGGGTCGATCGGCTCGGAACTGTGCCGGCAGGTGCTGGATTTCGCGCCCGCCAGCGTCGTCGCGCTGGACATTAACGAGACCGGCCTGTATGAATTGCAAATGGAACTGCGATTTCAGAAGCGCGATGGAAATTTCAACGCACACGTCGTGGATGTAACCGACGCCGACGAACTGCAGCGTATCTTTGATACGTATCGGCCGCAGGTGGTTTTCCATGCGGCAGCGTACAAGCATGTGCCGCTGATGGAGGTGCATCCGCGCGCTGCATTCAACACGAACGTGCTCGGCACGTTACGAGTAGGGCACGCCGCGGCCGCAGTGGGCGCTGAGCGCCTGGTTGGTATTTCGACCGATAAATCCGTCAATCCCGTGAGTGTGATGGGCGCGACAAAGCGGTTGGCTGAATGTATTTGCGTCGCGCTAGCTGGCGCGTCCGACCACACACTATTTACCGCCGTGCGTTTTGGGAACGTACTCGCCAGTCGTGGTAGCGTGGTGCCCCTGTTCGAACGCCAGATCGACTTCGGCGGCCCGGTGACGGTGACCCACCCGGACATGACCCGCTACTTCATGACCCTGCCCGAGGCCGTGCGTCTCGTGATTCAGGCGGCTGCGCTTACACAGGGAGGCGACCTGTTCATGCTGGATATGGGCGAACGGATTCGCATTGTGGATTTGGCCGAACGCATGATCCGGTTGCGCGGACTACGTCCGGAGGTGGATATCAAGATTGAGTTCAGCGGCCTGCGGCCGGGCGAGAAACTCCATGAGGAATTGCTGGGTCCAGCGGAACGACGCGAGCCGACCCCGCATCCCCATATCTATCGCGTGTTGAGCACAGACAATTCGATGCTGACTGATTCCCTGTCCGAAATAGAGGGCTGGCTGGATGCAAATGCCGATGTATCTCGCGTTAATGTTGGCCGGCGCCTGGTTGAATATGCCCGCAGCCTGTAGGACCGCTGCGCGCATCTGAACGTGTTCTCGTTCGGACTGTTTTCCATCGTATTCAGCACGGTCGCCGTCGGCGTCTGGGGGATCCGACGCTATGCTGCGCCGCTGGGCTTTGTCGACAAACCCGGCCCGCGAAGCTCGCACGCGCAGCCGACTCCGACTTCAACCGGCGTGATCTTTGTCACGGCGGTCCCGCTGGCTGTGTGGTGGGCCAGCGCCTATTCAGGCGTGCCGCTCGGCCGGGAGTTTGTCGTTCTGGCAGTCGCCGGCGGGGGGCTGGCGGCCCTGGGCATGCTCGATGACAGACGCTCGCTGCCGGTCTGGATGCGTCTGTTGGGTCAGGTGCTAGCAGCCGTTGCAGTGGTTGGTTTTGGCGGATACATGCAGCAGATCGCAGTCGGTGACCTGATCAGGCTGGAGTTCGGCGCGGTCGGCCGGGTGGTTACCGTGCTCTGGATTGTGGGCCTCGCAAACATCTATAACTTCATGGATGGCGTGGACGGACTGGCAGCCGGCCAGGCGTTGATCACGGCGATAGGGGCTATCTGGGTTGTGGGGCTCTCAACCGGCGGCTGGCCGGTGCATCTCCTGGTTGCGATCACTGCAGGAATGGGAGGATTTCTCGTCCATAACATTTCCCCGGCGCGCGCATTTATGGGCGACGCGGGCAGCGTCTGGCTCGGTTTTGTGCTGGCCAGTATGGCCGCGCTGCCGGCCGTGACCGGCGCTGCACGTATATCGGCAATCTATTGGGCTATCGCGCCGGGGCTGTTCCTCTTCGACGCCGGTTTCACGCTCCTGCGGCGACTGGCGCGCCGCGAATCGCTCTGGCGCGCCCATCGATCGCATCTGTACCAACGCCTGTATGCGCAGGGCTGGAGTCACGGCCGGATTACGGGGTTATATTTGTCATTGGGTTCATTGTTGACTGCGCTCGCGGTGTTGCACGTTTCCCGGACGCAGCTCGGCCCGGCTGCAGTGGCGTTTCTGGTATTACTCACATGCGCCGGCGTCTACGCACTGGTCCGCACGGTGGAGGCGCACGCTGTTCGGGCTGGACGGCGCAGCCCGGTTTAGCGGTTGCTGCCCGTTCAATCTCCGGACTCCGACGTTTCGCAATGCTTGTTTCCCGTACAC
>JBHHUI010000234.1:0-5346 GCA_046753805.1 Anaerolineales bacterium | reverse complement strand
CAAGTGCCAGTCACCTTTCGGCCAAATACGTGAAATGCGCCTCGCGGGCAATCGGCGGCGGACGCAGATTGAACGGTGTTTCCCGGCCCAACGGGCATCGCGGCCCATCGTCACGCGGCAATCTGCAACCCACATTCCCCCGACCGTATTCCACTATTTCCCATTCCGCCCACCACCGGCGGAAATAGTTTTACAGCGTCGCCGTCGTGCAGCGGCGCGTCAAGCTCCACTGCATCGTCGTTGACGAAGGCGGCGCGCACGAGATCGTCCGGGAGCGCCAGCGCGGGCGTCAAATCGGCGACAGTCGCATTTTGCGGGAGGGAAACGGGGATGGGTTTGGAACGGTCCGGGCCGGGGTGGTGGCGGCGCAAAAGTGCGTACAACTTCACCCGCACAGTGATCGTATCGGTCACGCGGTCAGTGGCCGCAGGCCCTTGTACACGCGCCGCCCGGACAGCGTACGCAAGATCGTTTTCTCCTGGCCGGGCCGGTTGATCGCTTCCGCTAATTCCACCGGCGTGAGCGGGCAGTTGCCGTTGGCGAGAAACACACGGAAGACTGCATCCACCAGCGAGGTGTGGTGCGTGAGGTAATCTTCCTGCCGGGCGCAGTGAGTGCGCAGCGTGTGCTGCACCAGATCCATGCGCTGCACCTCAGCCGTATCCGGGTGCACCGAGTCGACAATTTCGATCTCGTCCAGCTCGGCAAACTGCGCCTGGTGATCGGAGCACAGATGGCTCTGCAAATACACGCGCGCCTCGCGTTCCTGGCGCTCCCACCAGTGGTAATCGATATGGAACTGGGTATCGAGCGTGGGCCGGTTGAGCACGGCCGCGAGACGGGGCGAGACCGGGGAAGAAGTAGCCATGGGGTTCGCTATGGATCAGTCCTGGTTATAGCGCGAGGGCTCAAAGCGCCAGTAGGCGTCGCCGACGTGCTCATAGTACGGCTGGCGCACCAACTCCGCAAACACGGGGCCGGGCGGCACGCGGCGCCAGACGTTCACGCCACTGTACAACGCTTTCGCATGCACCGTTCCTTGCGGAGTCAGCTTAGCCAGTTCACGGAAACTGTCTACCACAAGGCGCGCGAGCGGCATCTCGTTTTGGGTCATGCTGAGCCATGCTTCATCCACTACGGAGGCGTCTTCGATCGACACCATCATTTCTTCGCTGTAATTCACCTGAATGGGCTGCTTGCGCATGGCAAAGTCGATGCGATTGCCGCTCACGGTGGCTGTGCGCACCCACTCGCTCACCGACCGGCGCTTGTCGATCGTAATCGTGACCTGTCCGGGCGTCTGGCCTCTGGAAACGGTCAGGAAACAGCCGGCCACGACTTTGTATTTCTCATACCAGGGTCCGAGGCCGAATACGTAGCGCTCGTTGAGCACCACCCACCCCGGCAGCTGCTCGCCGGTGTGGCCGTCCACCAGTTCGAAGCGCACGCGCGGCGCTTCGTAGGCCGTCGGAAACAGCGGGGCCAGCTGCGAAGTCAGCGGGAGCGAGCCCACCCGCACATGCGGGAAGGTCAGGATGAGCTGCACCGACGTGGCGTCGGCCACAACAGCCGGCTCATCACTTTGCAGATCGTCAAGCTCGTCGTCAATGCTGCGCGCGAGGGCGATCAGTTCCGGCGTCAGGATCGCTTTTTCGTATGGCACAGCTTCGTATTTCAGGCGCGGGGGCGGGAACAACACTTCGGGCGGTTCGAGCCGCCGTAAATACCACAGGACTTGCCCGCTCGGCCCGACCTCATCGAAGCGTTCATCTTCCTGCAAGGCGTAGTTCAGCGAGAACACCTGCAGCCGGTGTTCAATGTTGGCAGCCAGATCAATGTGCCGGACGAGTTCTTCCGTCGGCAGCGGCCCGCCGCCGTTGACATCGAGCACCGCTTCCGCCAGGTTGAGATGCCCTTCGTTGATCTCGGCGATCAGCGCTCGCGGGAACCACTGACCCGCAATGGAGACGATGTCGCTGCTTGCACGCAGATCGGCCTCCAGACGCGGCTTGAGCAAGGCGCCGAATTTCTCGAAAAGTTCTTCGGGCGAGCGCGGCAGCGCTTCGTCCTCCGCGACGAGCACGCCGCCCTGCTCGTTCAGGACATGTTGAGGAAGGTTTGCAGCAAACTCCCGGCTGCCGCCGTCATCCAGGTCTACACTGATGACCTGGAACGCGCCCTGTTCTGGATTGTGCCCTTCGCGCACAGCCGTGATATGGCCGTGCGCGTATTCGAGCGCAGGAAACACCAGTTCCTGCCCCACTTCGTATGTGTCGCGCGGCAGATAGACGGCGGCGCCGTTGAGCAGCTTGCGTTCGATCCGGGCTTCCTCTGCCGCCACACGATAGCGCAGCACGGCCAGCGCCATGTCGTCCGTGGCCAGCGGCATTTCGGCTTCAAGCAGCAGGTTGTTTAAGTGCTCGAGGTCGGATGGTTCCAGCGAGAAGTTCTCGCCCCAGTATTCGGCTGATTGCGCCTGACGTTGAATCACGAAGGAATTAATGGGAAGTCCGTATTACGGTTGTGCGCGGTATTATACGAAGAAGGCAAGATGATTGTCAATTGTGAAGAAGGGCCGGTTGCGACTCATCTCATTCGCAAACGTTAATCTGTATTCGTCCGCGTTCCATTCTCTGACATAGGAGTTGCAATGCCAGAACAACCCACTGCGATGGTCTCCGTGCACACCGCCTATGGCATGCCGGAAGCAGAATTGATCCGCTCGGTGCTCGAAAGCGCGGGCATGGAGGTATTGACGACTGCCGCGGGCGCTGGCGTCGCGTACGGCTTTACGGTCGGGCCGATGGCGCGCGTCGAAATCTTCGTCCATGCGGGCGACGCCGAAATGGCGCGGACTTTGATCACCGAGATGCAGGGCGAGGCTGATGAACCTACGGAACCGCCAGCGCCAGCCACGCCAGTGGATTGACCTGGTTGCCCCCCACCCACACTTCCCAGTGCAAGTGGTTGCCAGTCGAAAGGCCGGTGCTGCCGATCAGTCCGATCTGACCCCCGGCGGGGACGCTTTCGCCGACTTCCACATCGATCTCAGAAAGATGCCAGTACCCGGTGTAAACACCCCAGCCATGATCGAGGATTACGGCGTTGCCCCGGATTTGCAAGCGCTCGGCCAACACCACCTCCCCGGCGGCCGGCGCCAGCACCGGCGTGGTAGATGGGCCGCCATAATCGATTCCACCGTGGAACGAGGCGTACGGGCCGCCGTTGTAGCTGCGCCGCAGCCCGAACGTCGCCGTCACGCGGTCTGATTGAACCGGCAATACAAAATCGCCCGTCCAGCGTTTCACGGGCGTCACCGGCGCGGCGACCGCCTGCAAGCGCGCCAGTTCGGCCGTGACAATGGAGTCGTCAAGCAGCGCCGACTGCTCGGGCGGCAATACAATGGCCTGGTAAGCATACCCGCCATCCGCAATGGGAATCTGGAACTCGATCCCGGCCGGCTCGCCGGCTGCCGGCTGCACCTGCAAATCCAGCGCATAGATGCCGGGCTCGGTGAACGCGTGGATGCCTACCAAGGCCACGGCGGAATCGCCCGCGTCTACGAATGTCAGCGGCGCAGCGCCCAGCGAACCCGTCAGCGTCGCAGCACCGTCCAACGCGACCACGATTTCCATTGGCTCGCCTTGCACTGGATGCAGCGGCTGCAGCGTGATACTTCGCACAGGAGCCGGCAGCCAGATCGGCGGGTCGTCGCCCCCCGGTACAAACAGGCGTTGCCCGATGTGCAGGCTCGTGGATTGGAGCGCGTTCGCCTGTACGATCTCGGCCACCGTCACGCCATACCGAGCTGCGATGGATGGGAGGGAGTCGCCGGCGGCAACGCCGACAAAACGGCCGCGCCCGCCCGTGGTCTGGGCTTCGTCTTCCGGCGCGGCATAGATGACCGGCTGCCCGAGATAGAGAGCCGCCGGGTTGACGATCCGGTTGAGCTGCACAATGGCGTCCCGCGAACTATCGAGGCGGAACGCGAGGCTTGCAAGCGTGTCGCCCACCGCCAGCTCGTGCGTGGTCAGCAGACCGCTCACGCCGGCATAGCCCGGAATGACAAGACGCGCGCCCACCGCCAGCAACGCCGGGTCCGCGATGGCGTTCGCGTCCTGGAGCGCCGCGACCGTTGTCCCAAAAGCCTGCGCTATGCCGTACAAGCTGTCGCCCGGCTGCACGACGTATTCCGGCCCGGCATCCTGCGCCAATACGGGGGCGTGGCTGCCGGGGAGCCCAAACAAGGCGCACAGCAGTACGACCCACACCCCCCTCCACTTTGCTTCAAGAAAGAACCGCCGTTTCCGGCGGCCCGAGTTGCTAATCAAGCGCTACCCACTCCAACGTGTCGCCCGGCTGCACCGCGTCGAGCACCGCGGGCGACGTTTCTAAAACGTAGCGGGCCGGGCCGCGCGGCGCATAAATCAGTCGCCACGGCCGGGCGAGACAAGTATCCACAACTCGGCCGCCCGCGTCAAGCCATAGCACCCCGATCGGAAAAAACATAAATAGCATATGGATGGCGGTTGCCACGCGGGATTCGTACCGATCCACGAACAGCAGACCTTCGCCGGCCGCCAGCCGCCGGCGGAAGGATAGCCCGCGCAGCTTGCAAAAGAACGCCGCACAGCAGCGCACGCGCGGCACGAGCCAATCGTCTGCGCCGCGCTGGCGCAGGCTAACCCAGCCGGATGTGGGCGGCGCTAGTTCTCCGCGCGCCACCATGCTCGCCATTTTTCCCGACTCAATGCCAGGTAGCGCTCGTCAGCCGCCTCCACACACAGAGTCACCGTGCCGTCATAGGCCTGCTGCTGCAATAGCGCCACCATGCGCGGCCAGTCGATCCCGCTGCGCACGGAACCCAGCGGCAGCCGTTGCTCGCCCACGCCATCGTTGTCCGACACATACACATGCGACAGGCGTCCCCCCACGATTGGCTCGCTGAGGAATTCGCGCGCCAGGTTGACGCTGGAGTTCAAGTTCGCATTGCCGATGTCCAGCGCCAGTCGCAGACGCGGTACCCGCCGGAATACTTCGATAAACAGCAGCACCTCGCGCTCATTGCGCGGACTATTCTGGAATGCGACCGGCATACTTCCGCCCGCAATATCGCACATCTCGTTGAGCAGCGCGACGTAGTAATCCTGTTGTTCGGTAAAGGTCTGGTACGGCGGCCCGCCGACGTATGGAATCGAGATGAGCAACGCCCCGGCGGCGCGGGCGAGTTCGACGGACTGGGCGAGCACCCCCCGGGCGGAAGCGGCAACGCCGGCATGGCGGCTGCCGAGCGGTAAATGTACCGATGCTCGAAAGAGCAGCCCGCCCCCGATGTGCTCCGCCGCG
>JBHHUI010000233.1:0-5373 GCA_046753805.1 Anaerolineales bacterium | reverse complement strand
AGCCGCCCCTCCGGGTCGGCGCGCCACGCCGTGCACGGCCCAGAAAACCCACGGTGCGATGGCCATGCCCCACAATTCCGGATACGCGCCGCGATGGACGAGGTTGAGAAAAAGATACGGCGCGAAGCCATACGCGGCCGCAGCGGCCAGCCCAGCGACTTCCGACCGCAGCGTAGCGCGCACCCAGGTGAATGCTCCCACAACTAGCGTTACGATTGCGACAACATAGCCCGCGCCGAGCGCGCGCGGGAGGGAACCCCCGGCAAGCGCCCACACCTCGGCCAGCCAGTAGGTCAACGGAGGATAGAAGTTGAACACCGGGAGACCGAAACCGTACGCCAGGTCCGGCAGCCAGCGCGGGTACAGCACGCCGTTCTGAACGGCCCAGTGCAACTCGGCCAGGCGATAGAAGTGGTTCAGCCCGTCGCCTACCGTCGGCGCGCCGGCGCGCAACACCGGCCAGGCGACGAGCACAACGAGGCCGCCAAGCGCGGCCGGGAGTGAGAGGCGATGGAAAGACGCGCGCATTGCGGGAAGTATAGCCGACCGGTTGCGAAACGCTTCATGTTAGAATCGAGCGCTATTTGTGAACCGGAGGTTTTCATTCCATGATTCTGCAGCCGGCTGCAAGTGAATCGCTCTTCCTCGTCGCGCTGGGCGCGCCGGCGTCCGCCGGCCGAGCAGACCGCGCACTGCAGCCGAAAGCGGTCGCGGCCTGAACTTTGCGCAGGCAAATGCAGCGGCGCGCATTTCCACTGGGCGGCATTTCGCTGGCGCTGGCGGCGCTCGCCTGCCGCCTGGGCGTGCCATCCAGCGGCAGGGGAGTGGACGCAACGTTGCAGGCCGGCGTGACGCAGACGCTGGGGGCGCAACCGGCCGCTCCAACGGCTCAGCCCACGCTCGCAGCCGTCGCCACGGAGCCGCCCTCCCCGACGACGCCTCCAACAGACCTACCAGCGGCCCCGGCTACCGCCACGTTGCCGCCTCCATCGCCGACCGTCAGCGACCCGACTCGCCCGAACGGCGCTCCGATCCATGCCGCCCGGCTCGCGTTTGATCTGAACGTGGACGGCTTGCTCACAGAGTGGGGGCTGCTGCCGCATGCCATCGCCGCGCCCGTGTTCCAGCCTGAGAACCGGAGCGGCCCCGCGGACTCCAGCGGTTCATTCGCACTGGCCTGGGACGACGCTTACCTGTATCTCGCCGTCGCGATCATGGACGACGTGCATGTGCAGACCGAGTTCGGCGAGACGATTTTTCGCGGCGACAGCGTGGAACTGCTGCTGGACGCCCGGTTGCAGGCCGACCATGCAGACGCGCGCCTGAGCGCTGACGACTTCCAGATCGGGTTCTCGCCCGGGGGGCTGACGGCTGCGCCCGATCCGGACGTATACCTGTGGTTCCCACAGTCCCGCGCGGGCCGGCCGGAAAACATCCGGTTTGCCTTCCAACCGGACGGCGAAGCCGGATACACGCTCGAAGCTGCTGTTCCGTGGGCGCTGTTCCCGGTTGATCCAGCTCCGGACGCGCTGTATGGCATTGCCATTTCGGCCTCCGACAACGACGTCCCCGACGCCGCCGAACAGCAGAGCATGATCTCCGTCGTTCCAACGCGCCGATTGGCCGATCCCACCACCTGGGGAACGCTTGTGTTGGATGATCAGCCGTAATAGACAAACCCCAGCCGTCATGTTAGAATTTTCGAGCGCGTCAGCGGCACAGTTGTTCGGCGGCTCAAATCGGGGCCGCCGTTTTGTTTGGGCGGTACGGCGTCCGCGCGATGGGGGGACGCCCAATGCAAACCTGGCATGAGCCGCCCGGAGGTTAATATTTAGTATGCAGCGTATTGGTGGGCCTGTGATCGCAGTGGTCGGCGTGGTCGTGGCGCTGGCTATCTGTGGCGGCCTTGTGTTTTTCGCTCGCGGCCTCGGCAACCGCGAAGCAGCCCTCGACTTCCAGCAATTCACGCAGGATTCTCTGGCAATTTCGCACCCCGACGGGCTTGAGATTTCTGTCGTTCCAAACCTCCTGCGGGAGGATTTCGCCGTTGCCCTGACAAGCATCTCGCGGGGGGAGTTCCACGGGGCCAATACCGGGGAAGCATGGGTTCCGCTGCGCGACGCGCTGCCCACGTACCTGAACCTGGCAGATTTCGCATTCAGCATCGACACGCAAGGGACGGCGCCGACCGAGATTTCGATTGCAGCGCGAGTCCCGGAGGGCACCATTCCGAGTACCCTCGACCTGTACGGGTGGGATGGCGAAGTCTGGTACTTCATTCCCTCCCACATGGACGGCGATCAGGCGACGGCTACGGTCGAAACGCTGCCGCGTGCGGTGGCGTTGATGCAGACGGCTCCGGTCGTGCCGGTCACTGCTGCGGTGTTTAATGTAGGCGACGTGCTGGGTGATTTTGGATCGGCGCTTAACATTGTGGAACCGAGCGGCTTGTTCCTGCAGGCCGACGGTAGTCTCGCAGGCGAGGTCGCCGGCGGCTGGGTATTCGGCGCCGGCTACGGCGTCATGCCAATCGTAACGAACGGCGACAAGTCGGACGGGCAGGCCGCGCTCAACGACCTGCTTGCGGTCCCGGACGCGCGTGTGACCAACATCGGCAGCCTGGTCGATCTGAGTGTAAACGGCGGTTACAACGGTGTGGTGCTCGACTATCGCGGGCTTGATCCAGCGCGCGGCCCCGCGTTCACACTTTTTGTCGAAACACTTGCCGCCGCGCTCCACGCCGAGAACAAAAGCCTCACTGTTGTCATTGCGCCGCCGGGTCTGACGGAGGCCGGCCTCGACACCGGCGGGTATGACCTGGCGTCGCTCGGCGCAGTGGTCGACGCGCTCGAAATTCGGATGGGGGACGACCCCACGGTGTATGGGAACGGGTACGCCCAAGCCATCCTGGAACAGGTTGTCGAATACGTGAGCCGTTACAAAGTACGCATGTCGGCGTCGAGTTCGAGCACTTCCCTCACGAACAATGTCTACCTCCCGGTGACGACTCGGGAAGCCCTGGCGCCGCTGGGCGGCGCGAGTCTGGCATCGGACCCCACCGGATTAGTGGTCGGGCAGGCGGTCACCGTGGCATTGGACGGCACGGCGACCCTGCTCGGATATGACGAAAACGCCTTCACGCCAAAATACGAATTTGTCGACGAGGCGGGCGTCAATCACACAATGTTCCTCGCCACGCCCGGCATGCTCGCCAATCGGCTGGCTGTCGCGCAGCGCCTCTATCTTGGGGGCGTGACAATCTTAGACTTGTTCGCAGCCGATGGGCCGGCCGGCATGCTTGATGGGCTGGTGCAGTACAAGGTCAACGCCTTCTCCGTTGCCGCCGTCACGAATCCGGCCGTTGTCTGGACCATCAGCGACGGCGGCAGTGTGGTTGCTCAGGGCGCTGGTTCGCCCGAAGAACCATTCACCTGGACGGCGGCGCTGCCCGGCGAGTACTCTGTGGCTGCGACGTTGCGGCTCAACGCCGATTCGCCTCTCAGTGGATTCAACCTTGCCATTGCCGAAGTGGAATCCACGCCCGCGCCGACGGCGACGCCGACCTTTGCGCCGCTGCCCACGGCGACACCCTGCACCGGCGAGTGCCCGACCGCGGCGCCCGCGCCGCCGACGGCGACCCCGCAGCCCACAGCAGCGGCGGCCATCGCGCCCGGCGTATTCGGCCCATTCGAATTAGGTGGACAGGTCGTCCACGGTGGGATTGCCGCTGCGAACGAGATGAAGCAAGCCGGCATGACGTGGGTCAAGCTGCAAGCGCACTACCCGGCCGACCTGACGGCAGACATCAACAACGCCCACAACCTGGGCTTTAAGATTCTCTTGAGCGCGATTGGCGACCGCGCGCGTGCGCACGATCCGGCGCACCAGGCCGAATACGCCGCGTGGCTGGGCACACTGGCCGCAAACGGCGCCGACGCGATCGAAGTGTGGAACGAGATGAACCTGACGCGCGAGTGGCCGGACGGCCAGATCGGGCCGAACTCCTATCTGCCCATGTTGCAGCAGGCGTACAACGCCATCAAAGGCGCAAACCCGGGTACGCTGGTCATCAGCGGCGCCCTTGCGCCCACTGGCTTCTTCAACGGCTGCCACCCGAACGGTTGCGACGACAAACCGTATCTGGAGGGATTAGTGGCCGCCGGCGGCGCGAACTACCTCGACTGCGTCGGCATCCACTACAACGAAGGCGTGGTGCCGCCCTCGGCCTTTGGCGGCGGCGTGGACCCGCGCGACGACCACTACACGCGCTACTTCTACGGCATGGTCGAAACCTATTCGGCGATCTTTGGCGGTAACCGCCAGATGTGTTTCACCGAGTTGGGCTATCTGAGCGGCGAAGAATGGGGCTCGCTGCCGGCCGCGTTTACCTGGAAGCCGCCGTACAACAACACCGTAGCCGAGCAGGCGCAGTATCTGGCGGAAGCGGCCGGCATCGCCCAATCCGATGGACGCATCCGCATGATCATCGTGTTCAACGTCGATTTCACGCAATTCGGCGACGACCCGCAGGCGGGCTACGCCATGATCCGACCCAATGGCCAGTGCCCGGCTTGCGCCGCGCTTGACGCGGTCATGCCGTAGTTATGTCTGAAATCCCGGAAGACATCCCGGAAATTATCCGCCCAGATAACGCGCGTCGATTTGGGGTTGGTTTAATGATCGGCGCGGCGGCGCTGCTCGCTGTGGGCTTGGGCAGCGCAATTGTGGCCGGGCGCGCGCTCCGCGCCGGACGCGAATCCGCGGCTATTGCGAGTACGCTGACGGCGCTGGAAGCGGCCAGCTCACGCCCGACGCCTGTTGTGCTCGTCGAGCACATCATCCAACCCACGCAAACGCCGCAGCCGCCCACCGCCACGGACGAGCCCACGCCGACTGAAGCGGTGGTTATCATGGTCACGCCGACCCCCGCCGAAACGACGGCAACAGCCAGCCCCACCCAGACGAACACACGGGCGGCGGCCGTCGCCACGGAACCCGCAACCGCTGTGCCGCCGACCGAGACGCCGGTCCCGGCCGTGTCGGGGCCGCACGGCGTTACCGGCGCGTTTGCCATGTGTGACCCGGGCAAACCCTCGTATGCGGCCGAGATCGAAGCAATCTGCTTCATCGAGGAAATTACGAATACGACGGGTGTGACCGTGCCGTACGGTTGGCTGGGCGTGCACTGGATCAATCTGGATACCCGCGCCGAGGGCGACCATACCAGCTGGCAAGGCGACCTGCACCTGGCGCCAAACTGCGCCGGCCCATCGGGCACGTGCGGCGGTGCGTGGCGCGACTCGGGTCTCAAGCTCACTGCGCCCGGCACGTACCAACTCAACATGGCCATGTGTTTCTCGTCGCTTGACAGCT
>JBHHUI010000232.1:0-5378 GCA_046753805.1 Anaerolineales bacterium | reverse complement strand
TTTGCGCAGCGCCTCGTAGCCGATCATATCCATGGCTTTGCGCAGCGCTCCTTCGTAGTCGCCACTGTCGTACTCCCAGCCGAGCGCCGACTTGTACGGGAACGCTTCCGGCTTGACGAAGTTATGCATACGGAATTCGGCTGGATCAATGCCTACTTCGTGCGCAAAGATATCAGCCATGCGCTCGATAGTATGGACGGCCTCAGTCACGCGGAACGAGCAACGGTACGCGATGCCGCCGGGTGGCTTGTTAGTATACGCGCCGTCCACTTCCACAAATGCCTTTTTAAAGTCGTATGAGCCTGTGCAGATGTGAAACAGTCCGGCTGGGAACTTGGACGGGTTGGCAGCCGCGTCGGCGTAGCCATGATCGGCCACTGTTTTGATACGCAGCGCTTCCAGCGTGCCATCTTTCTTACCGGCCAGTTCGGCGGTGATGTGGTAGTCGCGCCCGAACGAGTCGGCCGCCAGGTTCTCCGTGCGGTCTTCGATCCACTTGACCGGCGCACCGGTGACGATGGAGGCAGCCACTGCGATCACATATCCCGGATACGCAGGGACCTTGCCACCAAAGCCGCCGCCAATGTCCGGCGACACAATTCGAATCTTCTCCTCCGATAACCCCAAGTGTCCGGTGATCAGCGCCACAACGGTGCGGATGGCGTGCGGCGCTTGCGTGGTCATGTACAGCGTCAGGTGTGTATCGATCGCGTTCCACTGGGCGACGCAACCACAGGTTTCGATTGAGGCAACGTGGATACGCGGGAGGTAAATATTCTCTTTGATGACCACTTCGGCTTTATCGAAAACCGAGTCGGTCTCGTCCTTTTCGCCCCACTCCCAGTGCCAGATGTGGTTGCTATCCTTATCGTCTCGCACTTTCATCGCGCCGGGTTCGAGCGCCTTGAACGGATCGACCACCACCGGCAACGGTTCGTAGTCCACTTCCACAGCAGCAACGCCGTCTGCCGCCGTGTAGCGGTCAGTGGCGAGTACGGCGCACACTTCCTGATACTGATACTTCACCGTGTCGAGCGGCAGCACCATTTGCGTGTCGCTCATCAACGTCGGCATGTTGTGGATGTTGTATTTTTCCAGCGTCGGGCCGTCGATGACGGCCAACACGCCCGGAATGGCAAGCGCCTTTTCAGTGTGGATGCTCTTAATCCTGGCATGGGCGTACGGACTGCGCACAATATCCAGATACAGCATGCCCGGCAGCTTCATATCGTCGATATAGTTGCCCTTGCCGTGAAGAAAACGACCGTCTTCGACACGTTTCCGACTATGGCCTAAGCCCTGGACTTCATCTGACATGACGTTCTCCTATTCCTGCTGCATCTTCTCAGCCGCATATTGCACGGCCTTGATAATGTTCACATAGCCGGTGCAGCGGCACAAGTTGCCCGAGATCTCCCAGCGGATCTCATCTTCTGTCGGGTTAGGATTCTTTTCCAGCAATGCCGCAGAAGTCATCATCATGCCGGGCGTGCAGAACCCGCACTGCAGGCCGTGCATCTGGTGGAAACCTTCCTGGACCGGGTGTAGCGTTCCATTCTGCGCGAGGCCTTCGACCGTGGCAACTTCAGCGCCGTTGGCCTGCACAGCGAAGATCGTGCACGACTTGACCGGCTTACCATTCAGACGAATGGTGCATGCGCCGCAAGAAGTGGTATCGCAGCCGATATGCGTGCCGGTCAGGTTCAAATTCTCGCGCAAGAAATGGACGAGCAGCAGGCGCGAGTCGACTTCTGCTTCATACACTGTCCCATTCACGGTAACCGATATTTGATGGGTGCTCATAGCTAACCTCCCTGCGCCCGTGCTACAGCTTCGCGCAGCGCGCGGACGGTATATGTCTTGACCAGCGCGCGCTTATAAACCTCGGAGCCACGGTGGTCGGGTTCTGGTTCTGCAGATCCGGACGCGAGTTGCGCGGCCTGGCGAATATTTTCGTCGGTGGGTGCCTTGCCCTGCAATGAGGCTTCGGCGGCGGTCGCCTTGATGGGGGTTAGCCCTACATTAGTGAGACCAATGCCGACAGAAGCAATAATGCCGTCGCCGTCGAGCGTGACCTGCGCTGCCACAGCGGCCGTGGCAAAATCGCCGACCTTACGTTCCAGCTTGAAGTACGCCCCGCCGCTGAAGCCATTGGCGGCCGGGATACGCACTTGGGTCAGAATTTCATTTGCGGCCAAAGCCGATTCAAACGGGCCGGCGAAGAATTCAGTAATTGGGATCGATCGATCGCCGTCCGGACCGGTGGCGATGACTTCCGCGCCATAGGCCAGCATTGTCGCGGGGTGGTCGTTGGCGGGGTCGGCGTGCGCAAGGTTGCCGCCTATGGTAGACATATTGCGCACGAGTGGGTCGGCAATGACGCGAGCCGTGTCAGCGAGCAGGGGATATTTCGTCTGCACAAGCTCTGAGGCGTCTAACTCCGCCTCGCGCGTCATCGCGCCGATCTCCAACCAGCCGTCTTCTTCGCGAATATAGCTCAAGCCATCGATATTGTTGATGTCAACGAGAACGGCCGGCTCTGCGAGGCGGAAGCGCATGAGAGGGATCAGACTCTGGCCGCCAGCCAGAATCTTCGCATCGGGATGCTCACCGAGCACTGCAACGGCCTCGACAAGTGAACCGGGCGTTATGTAATCAAAAGTGGGTGGGATCATTACAGGACCTCCTTGGCTGCAGACATGCTGTCGCTCGGGAAGGGGGAGGGGGCTACGACGGTCTTTCCAATTGCAGGTTCCCTTCTGTTTTTCAACTGCTCTATCTGATAGTACGGAAGTTGCTTCAACCTCTCAATCTAAAACGGAAAAGGCCGCGCGGGCTAGTGCCGTTGCGGCCTTCTTTTACGACCTAATCAGTCCTATTTTGTAGGCCGAATGGACTCGGCCCTCCGCAGCTACACTAATCCACGACGCACCGCTTCTGCAGCCGCATGGGCGCGGCTGTGCACATTCATCTTCTCGAAGATTTCCTGCAGCTTGCGCTTGACAGTCGTCTCGCTCATAAACATTTCGGAGGCGATACTCGCGTTGCTGGCGCCATCCGCCACCATGCGCAAAATTCGGCGCTCGTCATGCGCGAACTGCGCTTCAAACTGCGCGGACTCCGACGGCCGATCGACGTAGTGCTGCATTACGCGCTCCATCACTTTGGGGCTGAGCACGCGCTCACCCCGACAAACCGCTCTAATCGCGCTTACAAGCGTCTCGTCCGATACATTCTTCAGCACGTACCCGTGCGCTTCGGCCCGCAGCGCGGCAGTCACATATTCGTCGTCGTCAAATGAAGTCAGCATTAACACCTTCGTTTCCGGAGCCGCTTGATACAGCTGCCGGATCACGTCCACGCCGGTGGTGCCGGGCATACTGATATCCAGCAACACCACATCCGGGTTAAGGCGGGGCGCCCGCTCGACCGCGCTCGCCCCACTGCCAGCCTCGCCAACCACTTCAAGGTCCGAGTAATTGGAGAGCAGGCTGCGTACGCCCTCACGCACGATAGGATGATCGTCCACTACCATTACGCGGATTCGGTTCGGCACCATGGTTTGTCAGACCGGCACGAGTAGATTGACCTGCGTGCCTCGGCCAATTTCCGACGAGATCGTCAGTTGTCCACTGAGGCTTTCGGCGCGCTCATGCATGTTCATGATTCCTAGTCGTCCATTGCTGTTCGCCTGCGCTGCCGCCAAATCGAATCCCTGCCCGTCATCGATCACCGCCAGCCTCACCTCCGCATTATTAAATCCGATCCGTACATGCACGCTCCGAGCTTGTGCATGTGCGCTCACGTTTTGCAAAGCCTCCTGCATAATGCGGTAGATTCCGATCTCAAGGTGGGGTGCGAGGCGCACTGCTTCGCCTTCCGCGGTAACTTCGCATGAAATGCCGGAGTACTGCTCGAACCGTGCAGCGTACCGCCGAAGCGAGGGCGCTAGCCCGAGCGCATCGAGTGTTGGCGGACGCAGGTCGTAGATGATGCGGCGTAGTTCGGCTTCCACACGATGCAGGATTTCGCGGACGCGCTGTAATGAATTGTCGGCCCGTTTGACCTCACCAATACCAATCCGCTCGTGCGCAGACTTTAATTCGAGCATCGCGCCGATCAATAATTGGTTAATTCCATCGTGTATATCCTGCGCGATGCGCTGGCGTTCGCGTTCCTGGACGCCAACGGTCTCAGCTAGCTGCTGTCGCAACTGCGCTGCTGTCTGCGCAAGGGCTTCCTTTGCATCCTGCAGCTCTTTCGTGCGATCGACCACCTTACGCTCTAGATCGGCCTTGGCAGTCGTCAGTTCCTCGTAAAGCTGCACATTGCGGATAACGATGGCGACCTGCGCAGCATATGTTACGAGCAGTTGTTCGTGGTCGTCGTCATAGGGCACCGGCCGATTGGCAACGCCGATCATCCCGACCGTCTTGTCCTGCACCAACAGCGGCACGCCTAGAAAGGCGCGCACCGGCGGGTGGCCGTGGGGTTGTCCCACACGCATCGGGTCGTTCGTGGCGTCGTCCGAGCGCACCGGCCGATTTTCGAGTACCACCCGCGCAAATATACTGGGGCGTAGCGGGATCAGGTGGAAGTGCTCGTAAAACTCGGAGGCTGGATGGAAACCCTGGATGGCCGCCACATCCATAGCCGAGCCATCTAGCGTGTTAAGGCCAATGAAGCCGAACTGTGAATCGGTAAGGCTAAGACAGTGCAGCAATGCAGTATCCAGCACCGATTGCAGGTCGTGTAGCGCCGACAACTCGACGGCGAGATGATACAGCGCCTGCAAACGCTGGCGTTGCGGGCTGTTCTCAGAATAAACTGCTTCAGCCACCACCGCCGGCTACTCACTATTGCGGTCGTAGGGAATGATGTTCTCCCACTCGCTGGCATCCGAGCGCGCTACGACGGCCACGACCGGTTCCGTGTCGCTCATATTGAATACTTCGTGCGGCATGCCCGGTTCAATGAAGATGAAATCTCCGGCGGTATTCTCCACTACTTTGCGCAGCCCCGGCCCGTATTCGTGCCGAACATTGCCTTCCAAGATGTAGAGCATTACTTCGAAATCGACGTGAATGTGAGCGTACGCCACGCCGCCGGGCGGGATGGTCGCGACATTCATCGAGAGCTGCTTGGCGTTGACGTTCTTGGCCGACATGCCGGCCTTGTACGTGATACCGTTCCAGCCGCGAAACGTCTCGCTGGCGCGGATGACGGAAATGCCTTCATGACCTTCGACAAACTGGGTCAGGTCGCGCGTTTCTTCTTGTCTTGCCAGTACCATTTTGTCTCCTTGAGATTCTGCTTATTGCGCCGTCACACGGTCTTGAATTGCAGCGCCGAGCACCCTGGCAGATGCTTTCACGTTA
>JBHHUI010000231.1:0-5384 GCA_046753805.1 Anaerolineales bacterium | reverse complement strand
GCAGCCGACGCAGTCGGTGGGTGTGCCCGCGAACACCTGATCGACGTGGCACTGCTCGCACGCCACGTCGGCGTGTGCGGACTCCAGCGGGAAGCCGGTCTGGCTGTGATCGATGGTCGCGCGCTCCCAGTCTCCTTCCGGGGAGTGGCACACTTTGCAATCCCTCCCGAACTTACCCCGGTGAACGTCATTCTTTTGATGGCAAGCGTAGCAGGTTGTGGATGTTCCTTCGAAGACGCCATTCTCATGGCACGCGGCGCAGCGGGGCTCTCGATGTTCGCCGAGCAGCGGAAAATCCGTCCGGCTGTGGTCGAATTCGACCATGCTGTCCCGGCCATCGTGGCAGGCCAGACAATCCGCCCCAAAATCGACGCCGTGCTGCACCATGAATGTTGTGTCCAGGTCGCCGTGGCAGTCGAGGCAGACAGTCTGGTCGAGCGATGCCAACTCGCGCGCGTGGCAGTCCTGGCACGTGAAGGCTGCGCCGCCACGCGTGAGGGTGGTATGCCGCGCCAGCGAAAAGCCCACTTTCTCGTGGGGGAACTCATCGCTCGCCAGCCTGGTCAGGCCTGCTTGCGGACCGTTGTGCTCCAAATGGCACTCGCGGCAGGCAGTACTCCCCATCGTCTCGTGTAAGGAACCGGTCTCGTGCAGTTCAGTTTGAATATCAGTATGGCAGGTCAGGCAGCGCATATCCATCGAATCGGCAGCCCAAGGAGCTGCATGGCATGCCCCGCACTCGCCGCCGATTTCGGCATGGTTTGAAACGCCGTTCAGCGGAATGGCCTTCTGCGCCTGCTCGCTCAGCGCGCCCGGGCTGAACATGCGCCCGCCGCTTGCCAGACCTACGCCGGCCAGCGCCAGCACGGTCAGGAGGGCGGCGACGATTCCCGTGCCGGTCAGACATCCCAGACGTGATGTTTTCTTCATAGAGGCGCCTCTCCGCGTGGAGCTTGGCGGCGCGGCTAACGGCCCAGGTTTACGAAATACAGCACGGCCGCCACATGCACGAAAGCCGTGACGAACAGGACGACGCCCAGCGGCACGTGGACCGTGTGCCACAACGAAAGCATGCGACGGGCGGCTGCAATGGAGCGCTGTTGCCGCCTCAGACGCCGCCGGCGGTCAAACAGCGACTGGAGCTGCGCTGCCTGGGCGCGCTCCACTTTGTCCAGCCGGCGCGTCTCGCGCGCCCACTGTCGGCGATAGCTCCAACGCAGTAGGGCGCGCCCCAACACCGCCGCCAGATCGCTGGTCGGCTCGGCATACAGCGTGGCCAGGCGTTCGGTCAGCGGTCGCACCGCCTGCGGGCGCGCCTGGACCCATTGTTGCAACTCGGCCTCCGCATCTGCGATCATGGCTTTCAGCTCGGCGGCTTCGACTTCGGCGCCGTTAGCAGTGCGCGGCACGGCCGTGTAGATGTAGCGGCCCAGAAAGCCGCTCAGAGCGACCACGAGCGTTAGGAGCATCACCAGCCCCGCCAAGCCGTTATATTTCCACGCCGAGTGCAATAGCACCATGTATGGTCCCACGATGCCGGTGATGATGTGCGCCGAGAGCCAGGTGCTCATGCGCCCCCAGCCAAAACCCCGGCTGCGCTTGCGCAGCGAATACAGAGTTTCGGTGGCCAGCATGAGCACGAAACCGACGATCCCCAGGCTGTGACCAAGCAGCGAACTGGCGCGGAGCGGGCCGCCGCGCGCAGCGGTCAGGTAACCTGTAGTGATCAGGACAACGATTAATAGGGCTGCCCAAAGTTCACGATTGCTGCGCTGTAGTCGCATGGGCGCGCTCCCAGGCATGCCAGTAGTCGGTGATGATGGTTTCGATTGGCGCCTGCGGCTCCAACAGCGCCGTACGAATCGGCCCAATGTCAGCCTGGGCCGCGATGAGCCAGTGAAGCGGGCGCGAAAGGCTCTGGTCGCCCATGACTACTGCGCCCACAATTCGTTCGCCGCGCACCATCAAGCGCAGACGATTGGTTTCCTTGTCGTCTTCTGCCACGAGTACATTGGCAATGCCGCGCCAGGTTTCGCTGTCTCCCCGGGTAATGGCGACCACGTCGGCGTCGTGCTCCTTGACGCGGCCCACCGCGCCGATCAAAGTAGTGACAATGCCCGCCAGACGCGTGACGTTGAACGGAACCGTCTTCCGATACGGAGTCTTACGCCCGGCCATGTTCAGCCCGGCGTTGCGGCCCTGCTCGAGCGCGATAGACCACAGCACGTCCAGGTTGGCCTGGCCGGTCAGCGGGTCGGTTACCTGAGCCACGTCGCCGGCGGCGTACACGTCCGGGGCGCTGGTTTCCAGAAACTCGTTCACCAGAATCCCCCGGTCGATCTCCAGGCCGGCGGCCTGCGCCAGTTGAACGCGAGGGCGCACGCCAATGCTGACACCCAGGATGTCACAGCGGATCGTCGCGCCCTGAGTGGTCTCCACCGCCCGCAGGCGGCCGCGCTTGCCGATGAGTTTTGCGATCTCAGTGCGAGGGTGAACCTGCACGCCATCACGTTTCAGGTGTTCCAACACGAGTTGCGACTCGTCGGCGTCCAGCACATTCGACCAGTAACGCTCGCGGCGCAGCAGGTAGTGAACTTGCACCTTGCGGGCGCGCAGACCTTCCACAACTTCCAGCGCGGTAACGCCGCCCCCGACGACAACCGCCCGCCGCGCGCGGCGGGCCAATTTGACCAGCCGCCGCGCGTCGGCGAGGTTATCCAGGTAGACCACCCCCGCCAGGTCCGTATTGGGCAACTGCAATGCTGCCGCGCTCGAGCCGAGCGCGAGTAACAAACGATCGTAGGTGACGCGTTCGCCATTGACCAGTGCAAGCTGGTGTTCTACCGGATACAGGTTCTGCACGCGGGCTGTACGCTTACGGATGCGCTGCCGGCGGTAATCCTCCTCGAGGCGAGAAAAGAGCTGCCGCTCCGGCAGTTCGCCTGTGAGCAGGTAGGCCAATCCGGGGCGGGAATAGAATCCGTGCGGCTCGTCGCCCAAGATGAGTATCTCGGCCTGGTCATCGTGGGCGCGCACGGCCTCCGCCGCTGTCAGACCGGCCGCGCCGTTGCCGATGATTACGTGCTGGACTGCCATCTCAGTCATCCTCCAGCGGCGACCGCACGAACAGGTCTATTCGCTCAAAGCGGAGCACGCCGCGTGGGCAGCGCGCCACACATTCACCGCACGTGATACAGCGGCTTTCGTCGATAGAAAGCCCCTGGCGTGCATGCTGACGCACATCGATGCCGAGCGGGCAATTGTAAGAGCACATGCCGCATTGCACGCAGCGGTAAGGTTCCGGCACGACCCGGCTTTGCGCCAGTCTTTCGCGGCGCTCGGTGTCATGGCGGAATAGATGGAATATCGAACTCACGGCGAATGGAGGGGCGGCGCGCGGGCGCCGCTGCGAGCGATTATCGCTAAAAGGGGCGCGCGTCGCCAGTGACAAATGTCATAAACTTTTAGCGCCTCATTGCGGGACGAGCTTCGAAGGACGCCCCAGATCCTGCAGCAGTGTCCGCGCCGTCATCGCGCCGGAGGCCATCACGCTTGCCACGCCCAATCCGGGATGGGTGGTGTGCCCGGTCAGGTATAGCCCTCCGATCCACGGTGAGCGGTTGGCGGGACGGAAGGGGCCGGACTGGCGCAACGTCGGCGCCAATCCGTAGATGGCGCCCCCCGGCAGGTAGTTTTCGTGCTCCAGGTCGGCCGGTGTGCGCAGCCGCCGGGCAAGTATGTGGCCGCGCAGCTGGAGCCCTGTGTTCGCCTCGGCAGCCGTCAGCAGTCGCTCGGCAAAGGCCTCCTTGGCGGTCTCCCACCCGGCGCCTCGTCTCCCCGTCCAGCCGCCGGGGCTGGAAGTCGCTGAGACTGGGGCACCGGGGTCGCGGGGCGCGGCGTGATAAATAGAGACCACTGATTTTCCGGCCGGCGCGATGCGCCCGTTCGCCGGCGCGAGCGCGACGTTGGGGTACAGCCGCGTTGGCAGGTCGACTGTGGCGGTGCGCCAGAACGCCTCCATCTCGGAGAGCGGCGGTAGCGCGGGTATGTTAGCTGGCCCTTCGGCCACATAATCGAGTCCGAGTTGTACACCGAAATACGTCAGGCTGAGTTGCAACGCCTCCAACTTGCGCACGACGCGCGCCGGAAGGTGCGCCCGCCCGACCATGTGGAGATAGGTTGGCTGCACGTGAGCGTTGGAGATAACCGCGCGGGCGCGCAGTGATTCGCCATTAGACAATTGGACCCCGGATATCCTGTGGTCGTCGATGATGAAATGATCGACCGGCGTCCCCGTGCGCAGCGTCGCCCCAAAACCCGTCAGCAGTTTCACGAGCGCCGCCGGTATACGTCCCATGCCGCCGTATGGGTAGCGCAACCCACCGGCGATCTCGCCGTAGGCCGACAGGGCAAAAGCTGCCGGGCAGCGCGCGGGCGGCAGTCCAAGGTAGAGGGTCGGTCGCGCGAAGGCCAGCCGCACGCGCTCGTCGCGGAACGCGCCGCGCACGAGACCCTGGTAGCTTGCCAGCAGGAATCCCAGGTGCCGCCACAGCGTGGGTTCAAGCAGGCCGCGCCAATCCAGCGGGCGGTTGTACAAGTCGCCGGCGACGAACTCACCCCGCCGGGCCATCTCCGCCATAAAGCTGCGAAAACGGGGCGCGTCCGCTGGCGACAAACGGGCGACCTCCGTGGCGACGGCGTCGGCGTCCGGGGTGAAATCAAACGTTTCGCCGCCCGGAAGCAGACAGCGTGTGGACACGTCGATTTTTATCGTCGGCACGCACGCGTCGAAGTCTGCGCCAAGCTCGGCGAACACGCGGCGGCAGACGTAGTCCATGGAGAGCCAGATCGCGCCGTCTTCAAAGCGAAAGCCGGACTGTTCGGTTGTGTGACACGCGCCGCCGACGTGATCCTGCGCCTCCAGCACAAGCACGTCCAGCCCGGCCTGCGCCAGATAAGCTGCGCAGCTCAAGCCGCCCACACCGGCACCGACTACGATCACTTCGGGCATGGTATTCCGCGCCCTACTTGACTGCGATCACCAATGTTGACTCGTCCGGCGCGGGCATGTGTTTGATGGTCGGGTTCTGGAATCCTGCGCGGGATACCCATTCCGCCATGTCCGCCTCGAAGTGCGTCTGGCCGTGCTCGGTCACCAGCATCATGTGCAATGAAAACAGCGCCGCCACCTGCGCTCCGCCGGTCTCGTCGAGCAGATAGTCGCGCACGACGAGCAGCCCACCGGGCGCGAGCGAGCGATGAGCCTTGCGCAGCAGCCGCACACAACTTTCTTCCCCCTCGGCATTAAGGACGCCGGAGAAGAGCACGACGTCGTTTGAGTCTGGTGGGCCGAATTCGTCCTCGTGATAATCGCCCGGCTGCAG
>JBHHUI010000230.1:0-5384 GCA_046753805.1 Anaerolineales bacterium | reverse complement strand
AAATGCCGGCCTTACGGGCGCCCCGTAACTTCACCCTCCGCCCGGAAGATGTGGGGACGCCCGCGCGTCCGCCTACCCGGTTCGTGCCTGCTCTGCGCTGGGCCACCACGCTGGCAGCGATTGCATTCGCGGTCGTGCTGGTCGGCGACGTGGTCTTTACATTCGGAATGGGCGCAGCCCGCCCGGCCGCCGAGCCGCTGGCGTTCGAAGCAGCCGACGCCGCTGTAGCCGAACCGGAAGAAGAACAGGCCCTGCAGGAGCTGGCCCCTGCGCCCACTGCCGCCGAACTGGCCGAGGCGCCGGCCGCAGCCGTACCTGCCGAGGAGACGCCGATCCTTGAGCCTCAGTTGGCCGCCGAAGCGGTGGAAGCAGTCGAGCCTCCGCCGGCCGCAGCCGGCTTGGCCGCCGGGGAAGACGCGGCGCAAGAGCCGGACGCCGCAGCTGGCGAAGTACGCGCAGCGGAAACCGTGACCGCAGTACAGTCCGTCGCCCCCACCAACGCGCCGCCGCCGCAACCGACGATCACTGTGTTACCGACCGCCACGCGCGTCATCCCGACGCCAATCCCGCAACAAACGCCGCGCATCGTCCCAACCGGCTTGCGCCCCACCATCCGCCTGCTTGAACTGTGTCTGGGAGCGCTGTTCGTCGTCTTGCTGGCTGCCACTCTCATCCTGCGAAAAAGACGCCGTCCATGACCCACCGAACACCGAGCACGGAATACCGAAACTGAACACTGAATACTGAACACTGAAATGGACGATCCCCGCATCCGCTTCTGCCCCCACTGCGCGCACGCGCTCGAGCGCCGCGCATACCACGGCGACATCCGCCCGGTTTGCCCCAACTGCAACTACGTGCATTTCTTCGATCCGAAAGTGGCCGCTGCGGTCCTGGTGCAAGACGACCAGGGGCGCATATTGCTCGTGCGCCGCGTGATGGAACCGCAACAAGGGCGCTGGACGATCCCGGGTGGATTCGTCGACCGCGGCGAAGACCCCGCCACAGCCGCCGCGCGCGAGTGCCTGGAGGAGACCGGCCTGGAAGTGCAGATCGGCGGCCTGTTGCACTACCTTCCTGGGAGCGAGCATGAAGCTGGCGCGGACGTCGTGCTGGTGTTCGACGCGCGCAGTACGGGCGGCGCGCTGCACGCGGGCGATGATGCCGACCGCGCCGGATGGTTTGGTCCGGACGAAGTGCCGCCCATCGCCTTTGTGGCCACGCGCCTCGTGATCGAGCGCTGGCGCGCCTCCCGGCATGAGGATACCGATCACGGGGAATAAATTGACGCAGCCGCGCGCCCGGTTGCGTATGCAGCTGCTGCTCAGCCTCGCCTCGGTGTTGATCTTTCTCGCCGTGCTGGAACTTTCCGTCCGCATTGTGTTCGGCGTGCAGCCGCAACAGCAACGCTACCGTCTGCATCCTGACCTGGGCTGGGAGTGGACGCCCGGCTACGCCGCGCAAGAGAACGACCACGGCGTGGACTACTATCTTGAGATCAGCGCGCAGGGCCTGCCGCATTCGCCCGAATACACGATCCCCAAACCCGCGAACACGTTTCGGATTCTGGCGTTGGGCGATTCAGTCACCCACGGAGTCGGCATCGCGCCCGAGTACAAATTTGTGCGCCTGTTGCAGACGGCGTTACAGCAACGCTATCCGGATTCAACCATCGAAGTACTCAACGGCGGCACCGACGACTATGGAGCCGAACAGGAACTGCTCTGGCTGCAGCAACGCGGACTGCGTTTCGAGCCGGACCTCATCATTCTTACGGTTTACATGAACGACGGACGCCCGTCGGAACGATCCAACGCCATCACAACCGGCAGCTTCAACTTGCTTATGTCTCGCAGCGCTGCCTATTATTATTATTCGCAGGCTGTGCGTGGATTGCTCATTCAGCAGGAGACGACACAGGCGGACTTCCGTTTTTGGTACAAAGACGACTTCAACGCCGGCGCGTGGATCAACGATCCCGGAGCGCTGACGGAGCTGATCCGGGCGGCCGATCAGGACTGGGGCCTGGCCTGGACGGAGGCGGGTATGGCGGCGATGCAGGATTCGCTGGCGGCCTTGTTCGACTTTGTGGAAAGCCGGGATATTCCACTGCTCGTCAGCCTGACGCCGGTTGCGGTGCAGGTGCAGGCCGAGGTCGAACCCACCGGCAGCATCGGCGATCTTGAACAGCCGCAGCGCGAACTGGCGGCGTTTACAGAGGCGCGCGGTGTTCCGCTCGTAGACCTGCTGCCCATGTTGCGCGCGCACCGTTCCGAAGCGCTTTTCTTCGACCAGGCGCACTACACCATCGCGGGCCATGCGCTTGTCGCCCAAGCCCTACTGGCGGCGTTGGACGAGCACGCACTACTTCCTTAACATGACGGCGTCCAATCTCAGACTGACACCCTGCGTGCACGCAAAACTGCTTCTGCTTTCCATTCATTGGCAGCTATGCTAGAATCCCTCGCAGTCGCCGGTTGAAGTGAGTACAAAGAGGCCTGATGGTAGAAGTTACAATCGACAGCATCCGGGTCAGCTTGATGTCGCAACATCGCGTCGTGATCCTGAAGGACGTGGACAGCGAGCGCTATTTGCCGATCTGGATCGGTCCGTGCGAGGCCGACGCGATTACAGTCGAGCTGCAAGAAGTTGAAGTCGCGCGCCCGCTCACACACGATATCCTGACCAACGTGATCCGCGAACTGGGCGCGGACGTGTCGCACATCCTCGTGCGCGACCTGCGCGACGATGTCTTCTATGCGTTTGTCGTGCTCGATCAGAAAGGTGAGCGCCTGGAGATTGACACTCGTCCGTCGGACGCGCTGGCGCTGGCGGTGCGCGCCGGCGTGCCCGTGTTTGTCGAAGACGAGGTCATGGAACAAGCCGGCATCGTGCCGGAGCCGGAAGTGGACGCCGAGGGCGCCGAGGTAGACGACGAGCGCCTGTCGGCCTTCGCGGACTTTGTGGACACGCTTGACCTGGACGACCTGGACGAGGAAGCCAAAGACGACTAATCGGAATCCCTGCCATTAACCTATCGCTTGCGGCGGCCCAAGGGCCTGATGGTAAAATGGCGCACCGCCGCGACAGACACGCGGGGCGTCGCCGAGACGCCCTGTTCTTTTTTGTCCTTTGGGGGTTTCCACCGGGACAACACAACTGACGGCCACCGCATGACCACCGTCGATACACGCGCCGCACTGGCGCCGCCCTACAACCTCGAAGCTGAAGAAGCCGTGCTGGGCGCGGTGTTGATCGATTCGGACGCGTACCTCGAAGTGGCGCAGTTGCTCAGACCGGACGACTTCTATTCGGCGCGCCATGCGTGGCTCTGGGAAGCCTACGTGACGCTGCACGAGCAACGCATGCCGATCGATATTGTTACCGTTCAGGACGAACTGGAACGGCATGGCCGCTTGTCCGAGATCGGCGGTCCGGCATACCTCACCCAACTTGTCACCTCGGTCGCAACCTCCTTCAATGTGGAGGCCTATGGTCGCCTCGTGGAAGAAGCGGCCACCCGTCGGCGTTTACTCCAGGCCGCCTCCGACATTGCCAAAGTCGCCTACGATGAGCAGACCGACATCGGCGAAGTCGTCGGGCAGGCGGAACAATCGCTCTTCTCCGTCAGCCAGCGCCGCCAGACGCGCGACCTGGTGCACATCCGCAAGGTCGCCAGCGATTACTACGATCGCGTCCAGTATCTCTTCGATCACCGCGACGAGCCGCTGGGCGTCCCGACCGGCTTCCGCGATTTAGACAAAATTCTGGGCGGCATGCAGAAGTCGGACCTGATCATCATCGCGGGCCGTCCCGGCCAGGGCAAGTCCGGCTTCATGATCTCCGTCGCCCTCAACGCCGCGCGCCATCGCAAACACGTGGCCTTCTTCTCGTTGGAAATGTCGAACGAGCAGGTCGTGCAGCGCATGATCGCGCAGGAAACCGAGATTAATACGCATCGGCTGCGGCTGGGCGAACTGGAAGAGCACGAGTGGTCGCGCTTCATTCACTCGGTCAGCGTCCTCAGCGACCGGAGCGTCTACCTCGACGACACGCCCTCCATCTCCGCGCTGCAACTGCGCACCAAGGCGCGCCGGCTGGACGCCGAAGTGGAGTTGGACCTGATCATTGTGGACTATCTGCAACTGATGACGGCCGAAGTCGGTCGGCGCGACATGAACCGTGTGCAGGAGGTTTCGGTGATTTCGCGCGGATTGAAAGCGCTGGCCCGCGATCTGAACGTCCCCGTGCTGGCCGGCGCACAGCTCTCCCGCTCGGTGGAGCAACGCTCGGGCCAGCGCCCGATGCTGTCTGACCTGCGCGAGTCCGGCAGCATCGAGCAGGACTCGGACGTCGTTTTGTTCCTGCACCATCCGGATGACTGGGACGAGCAGCCCGAGCTGCAAAACGTCACCGAGGTCGTTGTTGCCAAACACCGCAACGGCCCCACCGGCAAGGTGAAATTGGTGTTCCTTGGCGAACTGGCCAAGTTCGTGGACGGCGAGACGCGCCGGGTGGTGCTGGACGACGGGCGATGAAAGGCTTCGCGGGGTTCCGGGCTGGCAAGCAACGCACAACCCCTATTCCCAACCAGTTTTTCGAAGAACTCCTGCCGCAGATCGATGACCTGGCCGAGCTGCAGGTCACGATCTACTTCTTCTGGCGGCTCGCGCTCAAGGAAGGCCAGATTCGCTACTTGCGGCGCGGCGAAATGTTGGCCGACGACAAGCTGCTCGCCGGGTTGAGCCCGCACCGCCGCGCAGCCGAAGCGGCGCTCGATGAAGCGCTGGAACGCGCCGTGGCGCGCCAGACGTTGCTGCACGTCGAAATCGAAAGCGGCGGCAGCGCGGATAGCTTCTACTTTGTCAACACGCCCAAGGGCCGGGCGGCCGTCGAAGGTATCACGCGCGGCGAGTGGCGACCCACCGGCGAGGCCGAAACGCCCATCGCCGTGCTTGTCGATCGGCCGAATATCTTTACACTGTACGAGCAGAACATCGGCCCGCTTACGCCATTGCTCAGCGAAGAATTGCAAGACGCGGAAGCAACGTATCCGGAGTCGTGGCTCGAAGAAGCGCTGCGACTGGCCGTGAACAACAACGCCCGCAATTGGAACTACGTTCGCGCGATCCTGGAACGCTGGCGCGCGGAGGGGAAACAGGACAGTGGAAAACACCGGGGAGATACTGAAAAGAGTCGTCGACGATATCTCGACTACCTCGAAGAGTAGCGCGCCCACGTCTGTGGACGAGACTACGCCGCCGCCGGCCGAGCCGCCGGCGCACCCGGGCCCCGGCGACCCGCGTTGCCCGCACTGCCACGGGATCGGCTACCTGCGGGCTGACGTTCCGCTTGGACACCCCGACTTTGGCGAGCTCGTCCCG
>JBHHUI010000229.1:0-5417 GCA_046753805.1 Anaerolineales bacterium | reverse complement strand
GCGCTCGAAAGGCGCGTACAGCAGTTGGAGGCCATTGCGCGCATTGGGCGCTCGGTGACGGCGTCGCTCGATCTGGACGATGTTTTGAGTGAGGTCGTGTCGGCGGCCGTCCAACTGGCCAATGCCGAGGAGGGCAGCCTCCTACTCAAGGGCCCCGACTCCGACGAGCTGTTCATGCGCGCCGCTCGAAACTTCGATGACGAGTTCGTGCGTACGTTCCGGCTGCCCTCGGAGGACAGCCTTGCTGGGCAAGTCTTGAAGACCGGCGAACCGTATTTGCTCGGTCAGGATGCGCCCCACAAGATCAAAACCACTTACCTGGTTCGTTCGCTGCTCTACGTTCCCTTAAAAGTGCGCGGTGAAACGATCGGTGTACTGGGCATTGACAATCGCCAGTTGGACCGCCACTTCACGAAAGATGATATCGCGCCGCTGCAAGCGCTGGCGGATTATGCCGCGATTGCGATCGAGAACGCGCGCCTGTTCGAATACACGGAAGACGAACGCCGCAAACTCGATACGATCCTGACCAAGACGGCCGACGCCGTCATCGTCACCGATCCAGGCAATCAGATCATCCTGATGAACGACGCGGCCCGCCGCGCGTTCGGGATCGACGGGCGGGACGTCACCGGGCTGCCGCTGCAGCAGGTAGTGCCAAACGAGGAGTTGCACGAGTTGTTCGTGTCCACCGCCCACGAGCAACAGTACCAGCGCGCCGAGGTCAAGCTGGAAGACGGCCGGGTGTTGAACGCGCATTTGACGGTTGTCGAGGGCGTGGGACAGGCGGCGATCATGCAGGACATTACGCACCTGAAGGAGTTGGACCGCATCAAGAGCGAGTTTGTCAGCACGGTATCGCACGATCTGCGCTCGCCGCTCACGGCGATTCTCGGGTACGTGGACCTGATCACACGCTCCGGGCCGGTAACTGAACTGCAGGCCGAGTTTATCGACCGCGTCAAATTCAGCGTTGGCTCGATAACGGCGCTGATAACCGACTTACTTGATCTCGGACGCATCGAGCAGGGCTTTGACACGCGCAAAGAGTTGGTGGATCTGCCGCTAGTGAGCCGCTACGCCATCGAGAGCCTGCGGGGGCGCGCCCATGCCAAAGGCCAGACGGTGGAAGTGAATCTGCCCGAATCCGCCGACCCGGTACTGGGCAACCCGACGCGCTTGCGCCAGTTGGTCGCCAATCTGGTAGACAACGCCATTAAGTACACCCCGGAGGGGGGGCGTATTGCGGTGAATATGGAGCAGACCGGCAATCAGACCATCATTACAGTCACGGACACCGGTATTGGCATTGATCCGGCCGAGCAGAGCCAGGTGTTCGACAAGTTCTTCCGGTCCGAACACGTCGTCTCACGCGAGGACACCACCGGGACGGGGTTGGGGCTTTCAATCGTCAAGTCGATTGTCGAGAACCACAACGGGCGCATCTGGCTTGAGTCGAAAGTCGGCGAGGGTACGACCTTCACGGTTGTGCTGCCGACGGCCACGCAGCCGGATTAATTTCGAAACCACCGCCCGGATCGAACGCAAAGTCGCTACTGCGCCTGGGCGCAAAGATCGTTTATCTTTTGTGCCTACTGTACCCTTGCGTTGTCGTCTTAAGGTGAAGGTGGGTTGACGACAAATGCCACCGGCTCCGCTTGCAGTTCCTCGCCTGAAGTAAGCACCCCAATTGCAGTTACGCTGTGTGCGCCCGCTTCCAGCGGCCAGAGCGCCTGGTACGGCGGCGCGGTAAATTCGGCGTAGGGCAGCCCATCCACGAATAACGCCAGCCGCGCCAGCGGCTGCTGCGCGACCGCGCGGATGCGAATTTGCTGGCTCTCGGTTGGCAGCCCGGCGGAAAGCTGGTACACCGTGCCTTCGTCCGGCGAGATGATTGCGAGCGGGATGGGGACGGATGCAACGGAAACGGCCTCCGCCGGCGGCTCGGGAATGCCGCGCTCCCGGGCCCACTCCCGCGCTGCTGGGGGCAGCACGAGATAAACCTCTTCGATGATCCGTTCGGGCGGCGTCGCAGCCGTCGCAACGGCGCCCGAAGCAGCGTCAATGGCAAACGGCTGGTAGAGCGTGTCGTATTCCTCCGGCGCCGTGCCGGCGATAAATAGCTCGCTGCGGCGGTGTGGGCAATACTCGGTGGGCAGATCGCCGGACAGGGCGCATATTTGCACGCGCACCAGTCCCGGCGGTTCGACGAACGATCTTTCGGGCTTACCCTGCAGCGCGGCGCGCAGGAAGTCGTGCCAGGCCGGCGCCGCGCCGTCCACCCCGGAAATGTTCGTCATCGGGGTGTTGTCCGCGTTGCCGACCCAGACCCCGGCTACCAGTTCGGGCGTGTAGCCGACCGTCCAATTGTCGCGCCAATCTGTCGTGGTTCCGGTCTTCACCGCCGCTGGTCGTCCGATGTTCAACAGGCTGAACTCGCCGAACGTGCCGAGGCGTGCGTCGTTGTCGCTCAGGATGTCTGTGATGAGATACGCCACGCGTTCGTCGAGTACGCGCGTGCCGGCGCCCGGTTCCCAGCGTTCGATCACGTTTCCGTCCGCGTCGCTGATCTCGAGGATCGCGACCGGCCCTTCGGCGCGCAGCCCGCCTGTCGCAAAAACGCCGTAGGCGGAGACGAGGTCGAGCAGGCGTACTTCGCCGCCGCCAAGCGTCAGCGCCAGCCCGAACCGGTCGGCATCCGATAGGGTGGTCAGCCCCATCCGGCCGGCCAGCCGGAGCATGTCGGGCAAGCCGACTTCATCGAGTGTAATGACGGCCGGGACGTTGAGCGAGGCCGCCAGCGCCTCGCGCGCCAGCACGGGGCCGTGGTAGGCGCGGTCGTAGTTTTGCGGCACGTACGAGAGGCCCTCGGCGGTCACAAAGGAAGTGCGGACGTCGAGGATCATCGTCGCCGGAGTCCACGGGCAGTCCTCACTCCCTGTCCCCCTCTCCCGCCGGGAGAGGGGGCACCTCTCGGGGTCAAAGGCTACGGCGTAGGTGATTGGCTTCAACGCGCTGCCGGGCTGGCGGGCTGCCAGCGCCATGTTCACCGCGCCGGAAATTTCGGCGTCGAAGTAGTCTGCCGACCCCACCAGCGCCAGGATTTGCCCGGTGTGCGGATCGAGGGCCACGAGGGCGGCGTCGTTGGCATTGTGCGCGCCGGCGCGCCGGTCGCGGGCCAGCGCCTCCAGGTGGCGCTGGATAATCGCCTCGGCCGTATGCGTGAGATCGAGGTCTAGCGTCGTGCGCACCGTCAACCCCGAGTAGAGCACTTCCGGCCCGTAGCGCTGCTCGATCAGATGCCAGACGTAGAGCGCAAAATGGGGCGCGTCGATGGGGAATCGCGTACTCGCAAACCGCAGCGGTTCGTCCGCAGCGCGCGCGGATTCGTCGACGGTCACATAACCGGCCCGCGCCATCAAGTTGAGTACGATTTCCTGGCGGGCGTTGCCGGCCGCGCGGTCGATCAGAGGATCGTGAATGGCCGGGGCTTGCGGCAGCCCGGCCAGCAATGCGCACTCGGCCAGGTCCAGCTCGCGGGCGGACTTCCCGAAATATGTCTCCGCGGCGGCCTCGATGCCATAGGCCAGGTTGCCGTAATAGGTCTGGTTCAAATACAACGCCAGCACGTCATCTTTGCTGAACGCGCGCGCGAGCCGCCAGGCCAGAATACTTTCCCGCAGCTTGCGCGTCAGCGTGCGCGCGGCGCGCTCCTGCGGGTCGAGCAATACGTTACGCGCCACCTGCTGGGTGATGGTGCTGCCCCCGGCCAGCGTTTCGCCGCCCCGGATGTTGATCCACAGGGCGCGGGCGATGCCGACAATGTCCACGCCGGGATTGGAGTAGAAGCTTGCGTCCTCGGTTGCAATAGTGGCCTGCCGGCAGGCGGTCGGGATGTCGGCCAGCGCGACCGTCGTGTGGTACGCCCCGGCCGGGTCGGTGATCTGGTAGAGCAGCCGGCCGTCGCGTGCGAGTATCTTGGTCGAGGGGACGACCAGGTTTTCAGTCAGGCGATCGAGGGAGGGCAGGTCGGTGAAAAGCCAGCGGTCGAGGGCAATGCTGCCCGTGAACAATGAGGCAATGAACAATCCAGTTAGGACAATGACGCGACGAGATAGACGCATGCCGCCAACTGAGTCGTCAGGGTCTACTCCAGATACCGCCGGCCTCGTGGATGTAGAACAGTTCGCCGTCCGACGTGTAGAGTGTACGGATGTGGTCGGTCTGAACGAAACTATCATGTTCGCCCAGCACGCCGATGGGGTAGGTGTTGATCAGCGTCCAGTACGGCTGTTCCCAGTCGAGCGCCCAGCCGAGCGCTGCTTGCAGGTCCGGGTTCTCACGCCAAACGCGGCCGATGCCGCCTTTGGGTTGCTGCATTCCGGGCGGCGGATTCAAATTGGGATCGCTCTCCGCGTCCACCGCCGGATCATAGATGTCGTCGAAGACGAAGAGGGGGCCGCCGTTGCGGAGAACGGTCGGCGCGCCGGTGACGGCCGGCGTGGGTGCGGCGGGCGACGTGGACAGATCAATTTCGCCGGGCGCGATGGTGGGCTGCACGAGCACCCAGATCGTGTTCCAGTCGGAGAGCCAGACCGCGTACCCGCGTTCGAAGTACTCGTCCACTGCCTCCATCGAGACCTGTTCCGGTCCCGGGTAGAGGCTGGCGGCCTCAGTGGCGGCAGCCTGTTCGGCGGCGAGCGTGGCCTCATCCGGTGTGGCGGTAACGACGATGGTGATGGGCGTTGGTGTGCTCGGTGCGGTAGGGGCGACGTTCGCGGGCTGGCAGGCGGCCGCCAGCGCGGACACGCCGAGCAATGCGAAGGTTCGGAAAGTGTTCATGTGCGGCGCCTCCACTCATTGTGAGAAATGGCACGCACCAGGATCATATCATCCCGGCCCCGTGGATTATGGGCCGATTGGCAGGTAGTAGGGGTATCGTTAACCGGGGAATCAGGAGCGCGGTACCGGGCGGCCCAGCACGAGGGACACAACGGCCCGGGCGAGCAACCCAGCGACGGCGGCAGGAAGAGCGACCCGGCGACGCGCAGTGCGGTCAGACGCGGGCCAAGGAAGCCGCCCGTGGAGTCCAGCGCCCGCTCGACGATTGCGTCCGGGCTGCCGGTGAAGCCGGACTCCTCGATGGCTAGGTCGTCTCGCCCGTCTCCGTTTCCTCCAAAAGGGGCCGACTCTTCATCATGAGTTGACCCCGGTATTCCCAACTCACTGATCGTAAGCTGAGATAATGAGTAAAGCCCCAAGCGTCAGATGTGGCTTATGCCGACACCAGCTGTTCTTCGGGCGCTTCAAGGCCACGCAAGACGGTCGTTTCTCCCTTGGTCGCAATGTCAGCCCCGGTGGTGATGGTGGCGGTAGCGGCTACACTCATGGGTTCGGGCACTGGCTGCCCATCTTCG
>JBHHUI010000228.1:0-5420 GCA_046753805.1 Anaerolineales bacterium | reverse complement strand
GATTACAGCCGCGCAAGCCCAGCGCCGGCGGCAGGTCTCCAGCCTCGGATCGTTGAGCGAGAAAACCTTCGCGGTATTCGAACCGGGCGGCCCGGCGCTCGAGTCGCGCCAGCAGGAAAGCCTGCGCCGCGCGTTTGACATGACGCGCCGGTATGCGCAGGAGCCGCGCGGATGGCTCCTGCTGCACGGCCCCTATGGCTGCGGCAAGACCCACCTGGCGGCCGCAATTGCAAACGCCCGGCTGGAGCAGGGCGAACTGGCGCTGTTCGTCACAGTGCCCGACCTGCTCGACCACCTGCGCGCCACCTTCAGCCCGTCGTCGGCGGTTGAATACGACGAACTATTCGACCAGGTGCGCAACACAGCTCTGCTCGTTCTGGACGACCTGGGCGCGGAAAGCCCCACGCCGTGGGCGCAGGAAAAACTCTTCCAGATCTTTAACCACCGTTACAATGCACAGTTGCCAACCGTGGTCACGTCCAATGTCGAACTGGAGCGCTTCGAGCCGCGCATCCGCAGCCGGCTGGAAGATATCGACCTCGTGCGCAAAGTTGTCATCGATGCCCCTGACTTCCGCCGCCCGGAATCGGATCAACTCGACCTGTCGTCGCTCGAATTACACGGCCACCAGACGTTCGAAGCGTGGGACTCCCGTCAGAGCGAATTGCCCGGCGACCACCTCAAGCTGCTCAACAATGCACTCGTCGCCGCGCGGGCGTACGCCGATAACCCGCAGGGCTGGCTGTACCTCTCCGGGGGGCACGGCTGCGGCAAGACACATCTGGCGGCCGCCATCGCCAACCAGCGCGTACGCACCGGCAATCCAGCGCTGTTCATTACATTTGCAGACCTGCTCGACCACCTGCGCGCAACCTTCAGCCCGGACTCGCTTGTAAAGTATGACAAGCGCTTCAGCGAGGTGCGCAACGCGCCGCTGCTGGTGCTCGACGATCTCGTGCTGGAGAGCGCCACGCCGTGGGCGCGCGAGAAGCTGATCCAATTGATCGACCATCGCTACATCCGCAAGCTTCCGACCGTCATCACGACTGCAGCCGAGCGCTCCGAACTTGACGCGCGGCTGGAGTCGCGCATGCTGGACCCGCGCCTGACGGTCGTGTGCCCGATCACGGCGCCGATCTACAAAGGCAAGCGCGGTCGGCGGCGACGGTAGTTGCACGCTTAACTTACCCAACGCTGCAACATCTGTGCGCTAAGAATCTTGTCAGGCTGAGTAGTCTGTATGAACTGCGTTTTCACAACGCATAAAAAGCCAGACACAGACCTTCGAGGTCTGTTTTTGGATCAGTCTCAATCGGAGCGAACATGGAATTGTTAGCTGACCCTCAGGTGTGGATCGCCCTCGTCACACTCATCGCACTCGAGCTGGTGCTCGGCGTCGACAACGTCATCTTCATCTCGATCCTTGCGGGAAAACTGCCGGTGCATCAACAAGCCCGCGCGCGTTCGACCGGCATCGCGCTGGCCGTGGTTACGCGTATCCTGTTGCTGTTATCGCTTTCATGGATCATCGGCCTGACCGCACCCTGGTTTATTGTGTTCGGGCTTGACATCTCCGGCCGCGATACGATCCTCATCGTGGGCGGCGTCTTCCTGCTCGGCAAAGCAACGCACGAGATTCACCAGAAGCTGGAAGGGGAAGCGGGCCACGCCTCCGCGCGTGTGCAGGCCTCGTTTGCCAGCGTGATCATCCAGGTGATGCTGTTGGATGTGGTTTTCTCACTCGACTCGGTGATCACCGCCGTCGGCATGGTCGACCAGTTGGAGATCATGATCGCGGCGGTCCTGATTGCGGCCGTCGTGATGATCATTTCCTCCGGCCCGATTGCGGGCTTTGTGGACCAGCATCCTACCATCAAGATGCTGGCGCTCTCTTTCCTGCTGCTTATCGGCTTCACACTGATCGTGGAGGGACTGCACCAGCACATCCCGAAGGGATATATCTACTTCGCAATGGGATTCTCGATTTTCGTCGAGTTGCTTAACCTGCGCCTGCGGAGACGCCGCGCGCCGGTGCAACTGCACGAGGCGTACACGCCGGAAGGCGAGGGGAAGTAGTCTGCGGCTGCGGACTAAACTCCACTTGCGCACCCGTGAATTTCTAATCTCCGCCAGTGACCTTTTTCTACCTCGGCCTTGCCTGGCACGCCGGTGTTGGGCTGGGCGCAGCACTGCGCCTGCCGGTGCTCGTGTGGTTGTTGCTCGGGGTCTTCGGCGCCGCTGGCGCCGTGTTGCTCCGGGATGATCCCCGGCCGCGGCTGTGGCTGGCTGCCGTCATGATCGCTGGATTGGGCGCAGCGCGCTGGGAGACAACGCAGCCAGACTTTGCGGATGAGGCGTTTGTCGCACATTACAACGATATGGGTCAGGTCGTGCTGGAAGGCGTCGTTGTCGATGAGCCAGACGTGCGCGATACGCATTCCATCCTGCGCGTGCGCGCGGACACGCTTCAATCCCCCGATGGCGAGGTTATGCCTGTGCGGGGGCTTGTGCTGGCGCGCGCCCCTCGGTTTATGGGCGTCGGCTACGGGGATCGTGTGCGCGTCGCCGGCGAATTACAGACGCCGCCCGTGTTCGAAGACTTCAACTATGCCGACTATCTGGCGCGGACGGGCGTGTACGCCACCGTGCGCGGAACCGACACCGTCCGACTGCTGCCCGAGCCGGAGGTGTTGTGCCCGCAGAATTTCCCGCCGGCGCCCGGCGAGGGCGCGCTGCGCACATTTTTTCGCTGTCGCGTGTTCGACGCCGGGCGGCTTGTGTTCCGCTTCAAAGAGCAGGCGCTGGCGGCCATCGGTCACATCTTCCCCGAGCCGCAGGCGTCGCTTCTGAGCGGCATCCTGCTGGGAGTCGATAGCAGTATTCCAGAGTCCCTGCAACAAGCCTTCCGGCGCACCGGCACCTCGCACATCGTGGCGATATCGGGATTTAACATCACGATCATAGCGGGCGTTTTCTTGCAGAGTTTGCGGCGGTTGCTGGGTGAGCGCCGGGCGCGCCCGGTCGCCATCTTCGCCGTGGGGCTGTACGCCGTGCTTGCCGGGGCCGATGCCTCGGTGGTGCGCGCGGCCATCATGGGCGGGCTCGTGATCTTTGCCAATGGACTCGGGCGACCGACGGCGGGCCTATCCGCGCTCATGTTTGCCGCCTGGGCGATGACGCTGTGGAACCCGGGCGCGCTGTGGGATGTCGGCTTCCAGTTGAGCGTCGCGGCCACGCTTGGCCTGATCCTGTATGCCGATCCGCTCACGCGCGCAGCAGAGCGACTGGCGGCGCGCGCGCTCAACCGCGACACGGCGGCGCGCGTGGTGGGCTTGCTGAGTGAGTTCACCATCCTGACGCTGGCTGCACAACTTGCGACTTTGCCGCTCATTGCATTTTACTTCCATCAGATTTCGATCGTCTCATTACTCGCCAATCTGATCGTGCTGCCGGTGCAGCCGCAGGTGATGATCCTGGGCGGGCTGGCGACGCTCGTGGAATTGGGCCGGGAGGCGCTCGGCGTACTGCTGCCGCTCGGGCAATGGGCAGCCTGGATCGCATGGCCGTTCGTCACGTTCACCATCCGCGTGGTCGAGTTGCTGGCGCAGGTGGATTGGGCTGTGCTGCCCATCGGGCAATTCCCGGCGCTGGCGCTGGCCGCCATGTATGGGGCGCTATTTGGCGCGACGTGGCTTGTGGGCCGCGCGCCGGAGTCGCAACCCGCGTGGTGGCGCGGGCTGGCGCGTAATACGCTTCCGACCCTCCTGCTGACCGGGATGGGGATCGGGGCCGTCGTCGTCTGGTCCGATTACTTTGCGTTGCCCGACGGCCGCCTGCACGTCACTTTTCTCGACGTGGGGCACGGCGACGCAGCGTTGATCCAGACGCCCGGCGGACGCTATGTGCTGCTCGACGGTGGGCCCAGCCCCAACCGGCTGGCCGAGCAGCTCGGGCGTGCGCTGCCCGTTTCGGCTCGGCAGCTCGATCTGGTGGTGGCGCTCAACTCCCGCGCCGACGGGTTGGAAGGGTTGCCCGGCTTGCTGGACCGCTACGAGATCGCCGCCGCGCTGCTCGCGGTCGAGCCGTCGGGTAGCAGCGCCTATCGCCAGTGGGTGCAGGACCTGGAGGACCGCGAAATCCCATTCACGGCGGCGGCTGCCAATGCAGTCTACGACCTCGGCGACGGCGCGCGGATGGAAGTCTTCGGCGCGCCCGAGCATCCGGCGGCGCGGCTGACTTACCGCCGCACGAGCTTTCTATTTGCGCCGGGGCTTGACGCCGACGGCAGCGCGCAGCTCGCCCTGGATCGTGCGCTCGACCCGGCCACGGTACTGCTCGTGCCCGACCATGCCGGCGACGACTCCGTGAGCGCGCTGTTCCTGACGGCCGCCAACCCGTGGGCCGCCGTGATCGCGGTCGGGGCCGGGAACGAACGCGGCGACCCGCAGCCGTTCGCGCTGGCATTGCTGGAAGGCCGCACCATCCTGCGCACGGACGAGCGGGGCTGGATCAAGTTCGCCACCGACGGCGTGCAACTGTGGACGCAGACCGAGCGATGAACCGCTCCTATCTCATCGCCGGCGCGCTGCTGGGGATCGCCTTTGTCGTCTTCATCGGCGTGGTGATCGTGATCGGCCTGGCGCCGTCAGAAGCGCCCGCCGAATCTGGCAATATTGCGACGCCCGCCCCGGCGGTGCCGACTCCACCCGTGCCGTTTGACCCCATCCGGCTGGCCTGGTTCTATCGCCCGCCGGAAGGCCTGGGTCTGGACGAGCTTGCAGCCCGGTTCGATTTCTTCATTTTGACGAACAACGACGAAGATGAGCTGCGCGCTTTGAAGGAATCGGGCGTCGGCGCGCCCGTTCTCCAGTATCTGCGGATGGACGCCATTCACGATCCCGGTGATTGCTCGCGCCAGCCGCTGCGCAATCAGGCTGCGAACCAGGTGGGGGATATCTGCCGCATCCGGGAAGAACACCCCGACTGGTTCCTGCGCGATGTCGACGGCAATCCGGTCACGGATGACGACTTTGTCCTCATGGACCCGGCCAGCCCGGGCTGGCGCGATTTCTGGCTCGAACGCGCGCGCGTCGCGCAGGAGTATCTCGGCTGGGACGGCGTCTTTCTCGACAATGCCGAGGCAAGCCTGTCCAAGCGCGAGCGCCGGGGGAAACTACTGGCCGCCTACCCCGACGACGCCAGTTACCAAGCCGCTGTCGCGGGATTTATCGAATATGTCTACACGACTTATTTCCAGCCGTCCGGGCGGCCGCTCATGGCGAACATCATTGCCCTGCGCGAGCCAACCGCATGGTTCGATTATTTACAGGTTCTGGACGGGGCCATGAAAGAGGCGTTTGCCGTGGACTGGGACAACGGCTATCTGTCCGCCTCCGACTGGGAGCAGCACCTTGCCATTG
>JBHHUI010000227.1:0-5421 GCA_046753805.1 Anaerolineales bacterium | reverse complement strand
AGAACGTCGCCGGGCTGCAGATTTTCGACCAGCAGCGCAGCCGCTGCGGACAATGCGCCCACATATTGGGCGTCCGCATGATGCATCTCAGTTACGAGATCGTTGGCGCTTACCGAACCGTTGTCCACTTCACGCGAACCGAAAATATCCGTGACGAGCACATGATCGGCGTCATCGAAACTGGCCGCGAAATTGAGCAGGAGCGCTTTTGTCCGGCTGTACGTGTGCGGCTGGAACATGGCCCAGATATTACGGTCTGGATAGCGCCGGCGAGCCCCGGCGAGCGTGGCCCGGATTTCGGATGGATGATGCGCGTAATCGTCCACCACCGTCACTCCGGCTACGTCGCCCTTCACCTCGAAGCGCCGTCCAACGCCGCGAAACCCGCGCAGGCCTTCGAGCGCGGCATCGAATGGGACGGCCAGAAAATCCAGCACGGTCAGCGCCGCCAGCGCATTGGCCACGTTGTGCTCGCCCGGCAGGCGGCTGCGCGCCAGCCCCAGCGTTTCGTCGTCCCGCATGACGAGAAAATCGTAGCCGCCAGCGCCGTTTGTCTGCAATGATTCGGCGCGCCATTCGGCCGCGGCCTGCAGCGCATAGGTCGCCACGCGTTGTCCACGCTCCCGCGCCGCCGCGCCAATCGCAGCGGCTGTCTGGTCGTCTGCGCACACCACCAGACATCCTTCCCGCGACACACGCCGGGCAAATTCGTCAAAGGCGGCTGCCAGGTCTGCATGCGTGGGGTACTCGTCCGGGTGGTCATGCTCGGCATTGGTGATGACGGCCGCCACAGGATCAAGCCCCAGAAACATGCGGTCATACTCGTCGGCTTCGACGACAAAGTGTGGCCCGCTGCCGTGCCGGGCGTTTGTACCCAGGTTCGCCATCACACCGCCCACGATGAAACTGGGATCGTAGCCCGCATTGTTCAGAATGTACGCGACCAGCGCCGTCGTCGTTGTCTTGCCATGCGTGCCGGCAATGGCAACACACGTCTGGGGCGACATCAGGTCGCTTAAAAACTGCTGGCGCTTGAGCACCGGCAGTCCGGCCGCCTGCGCCGCGACCACCTCGGGGTTGCCATCCGGAACCGCCGAAGAGATCACGACCGTATCCGCGCCCGCGATATTGTCCGCGTGATGTCCGATCGTCACAGTTGCTCCCGCCGCTGCAAGGCGCTCCGTATTCTCCGAAGCCTGCATGTCCGAACCGCTGACCGTGTGCCCGCTTTCCAGCAGCACCGTCGCGATGGCAGAGAGGCCGGCCCCGCCGACACCGACAAAATGCACGTGTTTCACCGTTCGTCACCTATGTCAAAAGGCGTATGGCGCATGGTCGACGAACACTGCCCGCTGCGATTTGCCATGTGCAATGCGAAGCGGCTCTCATATAAACACCACGATCACGAATACAAACGCCAGTCCCACCGCGAAATAGATGTGCGGTACGCCGATTACACGCGGCGGCAGGAAGTTGAGATAGTTGGCCGCCACCGAACCTTCCTCGGGCGGAATGATGCCAAGCATCGGGTACTGCGCCACATCGAGGTAATGCCACAGTGTGCCGATCAACAAGTACCCGTTCACCAGTCCGAGTACGACGCCCAACAATGTGTCCTGCAACCGCTCGCGCCGCGCCTTGCCGCCGAGCACCGACGAGATGGCCGGCGACTCGTAGCCGAAAAACGCCAGCAGCACGAAGAAGGCAGCTCGCACAAAGAACTGCGCCCGTGGCGCTTGCGCCGCCAGCGTGGTATCCACACCCGGCACGAACTGCACGATGATCGTGTTCAGGAAGAGCGCCAGCACCATACTGAACAGAACGAGGATCTCTTTTGCCCAACCGCGCATTCCTCCCACAATGCCGAACACCCCACAATACATCAGGAACGCGACGTGCAGCGACATCATGGCTGCGCATGTCCCCGGGCCAGCTGCACCAACTCATCAGCAACCCGCTCGGCCGCTGCGGGCGCCGCCAGCGCGCGGGCGGCCTGTCCCATCGCCCGCATGCGTTCCGGGTCTGCGAGCAATTCCCGCAGGGCGGGCGCCAACTGTTCCGCGAGTTGTTCATCGTTGATGCAGATTGCAGCCCCCTGTGATTGCAGAACGTCGGCGTTCACCTTCTGATACCGCCACGCGTGGGGATACGGCACTACAATCGCGCCCAGCCCAAAGATCGGAAACTCGCCCAGGGTTGATGCGCCAGCGCGCGACACGACGATGTCGGCCGCCGCCATTGCAATCCCCATGTCCTCGTGTAAGTACGGATACACGCGATATCGTTCACGTTCTCCCTGCGACAATTGCGCCGCCCGGCGCTCGACCGCCGACCAATCCAGCGTCCCACTGATGTGGATGACTTGCGCCTCCGTCCGCGCCAGCAGTTCGGCCAGACCCGCGAGCAACGCCCGGTTCAGACTCCGCGCGCCGCGACTGCCCCCAAATACCAGCACGGTTGGCCGTGCAGGCGCGAGACCAAAATGCGCTCGCGCGGCTTGCGGCTTCATCTCCGCAGCGCCCGCCAGTTCCGGCCGCACCGGATACCCGGTTACCACCACCCCGGCTTCCGGTAGAAAGCTGCGCGATGCTTCGGCTGTTACCATCACCTTCTGCGCGAGCCGCGCGAGAAATCGTACGGCTCGTCCCGGCTCGATGTCCGGCAAGTACACCGCCACCGGAACCGCCAGCAACCGCGCCGCGATGGCCGCGGCAACCGCCACGTAGCCTCCGGTCACAAACACGACATGCGGACGGAAACGGCGTATCACCCGCAGCGCCTGGACGATTCCCACCGCTACGCGCACGAGGCTGAGCGCCGCACGAAACGGCCCGACTCCGGCCACCTGCCCGCCCTGCAACGGTCGATAGGGCAAGCCCGCCTGGCGCACCAACTCGGCTTCCATCCCGCCGACGACGCCGACCCATTGCACCTGCACGTCTTGCACGCCCGGCCGGCTCTGCAGGGCGGCGACCGCCGCCAGGGCCGGATACACGCCGCCGCCGGTGCCGCCGGCGGCGATCAGCAGCCGCATGGCGCGCCGGATCAGCGCTGCCGCGCCGGTCTCCGGCGCGCAACGTTTCCACGACGGCGCAAATCCACGGCGGCGCGCGTCTTGCGCTTGGGGTAGTCCGCTGGATCGTGGCGGGAAATGCTCAACAAAATCCCAATCGCCGACAACGCCACAACCAGCGACGAACCCCCATAACTGATGAACGGCAAAGCGTTGCCCGCGAACGGCAGCGCCGCCACCATCACCGCAATATTAATAATGGCTTCGTAGGCCAGCCAGGATGACAGGCCGCCCGCCAGTATGGCCCCGAAAAAATCCGGCGCGTTGGCCGCAATCTTGATCCCACGCCAGATCAGCACGGCAAAGAGCACAATGAGCACCAGGCTGCCGGCCAGCCCAAGCTCCTCGGCCACGATGGCAAAAATGCTGTCGGTATGCGGCGTCGGCAGGATGGAGAACTTCTGGTAGCTTTCGCCGAGTCCGCGCCCGAACCAGCCGCCGTTGACAAAGGCCACAATGGCTTGCTGCACGTGCCAGGACGCCTGGGTCAGGTCATTGAGCCCGTTCAGATAGACGCTCAGGCGGTCGCGGCCGGTATCGGACCACGCAATCACGGCTGACGCAACAGCAGCGCTGATGATGCCCACAATCCCCACTTGTAACAGTTCTGCGCCGGCCAGCAGGAACAACGTCCCCCCCACCAGCACGATTGTCAGCACCGCGCTCAAGTCCGGCTGCAACAGGATCAGGCCGCTGACAACCCCAACAATGACGGCGTACGGTAACATGCCGTAACCCACGTTGCGCAGGTGTTCGCGCCTGGACGCCAGCCACACGCTGAGATAGATAATAACCGTCAGCTTTGCCAGTTCCGACGGCTGATAGCGCCCTTCGAAAATGCCGCGCTTCGCGCCGAACACCGTCGAACCGGCGACCTGCACGACGATGAGCAGGCCGATTGTGCCGAGGATGATTGTGATCGCGATCCAGGGACGTTGCAGAAAATGGTAGTCGAGGCGCGCCAGAATAAACATCGCCGCCAGTCCCAGGCCGAGTGACGTCACCTGTCGCATGAAGATGGTTGTGGGCGACCCGTACACGCGATACGACCAGTCGAAGGTCGTCGAATAGACCATCATCAAGCCGAAGGCGACCAGTGCGCCGGTGGTAAGGAGCAAGGCCCAATCGAAACTGGCCGGGCGCGCCCTGGCCCGGCTGGTTTTGCGTGTGTCTGCAGGCTGCGCGGATACTGTCATGATTCGTGATGCGACAGGCGTGGAGCGTGAAGCATGGCAAGTACAGCATGCTCCTTGCTTCCGGTCGCTCGCTCTAAAGCGCCTCCACTAATGCCCTGAATACTTCCCCTCTTTCTTCAAAGTCCCGAAACTGATCAAAACTCGTACATCCGGGCGCGAGCAATACTACGTCTCCGGGTTGTGCCACGTTGGCGGCAATGCCCACCGCAGCAGCAAGACTCTCGGCCCGATGGATTTGAATGGGAAAGGGATCAGGATGCTCATTTGCTTCCCCGGCAGTTGAGCCCTCGATGTGATTACGATATCCTGATCCCTTATCCTCCATAACTGGTGGGGGAGGAACCAGCTCCTCCCCGGCGACGGCGCGCAGGTTCTTTTCGATCAATCCGGCGGCCTCGCCAAAAACGATCACGTGCCTGGCAGATGTGCGTATTGCGCGGGCCAGCGTATCCCACGGCAGCTTCTTGTCGCGGCCTCCGAGCAAGAGCACAATTGGCTCCTGAAAGGCGTTGACTGCTGCCACGCTGCGCTCGGGCGCAGTGGCGATGGAGTCGTTCACCCACACCACCCCCTGCAGCTCGCGCACCACCTCCAACCTGTGCGGCACACCCCTGAATTCATGGATGGCCTGACGCATTGCGGCTGGCGCGATGCCAACTGCCGCTGCAACCGTACAGGCCGCCAGCACGTTCGCCACATTATGCGCGCCGCGCAGACGGATGTCCGCCCGCGAAGCGATGGGCTGCTCGCCCACAGCTGTGCGCAGGACGATCCGATCGCCGCGCAGGAAACACCCTTGCTCGATGGTGTCGTCGGTCGCGCTAAACCACCACAGTTCACCACGCACGCGACCGGCCAGCGCCTGCGCCAGCGGGTCGTCGCGGTTCAACACGGCGGCGGCGGGCTCGCGCTGAAAGTCCAAAATGCGCGCCTTGGCCGCCGTGTAGACCTCCATCGTGCCGTGCCGGTCCAGATGGTTCGGCGTCAGGTTCAGCACAGCCGCCGTTTGCGGACTGGTCGTCATGATCTCCAGTTGAAAACTCGAGAGTTCCATGACGGCCAGGTCCTCAGGCTGCATCTGGGCGACGTTCGCCAACAGCGGGTTGCCGATGTTGCCGCCTACCCAGGTTGTGCCGGCGCGTCCGGAGGCCG
>JBHHUI010000226.1:0-5425 GCA_046753805.1 Anaerolineales bacterium | reverse complement strand
TGGACTACGTGAGTTGTTCGCCGTTTCGCGTGCCGGTTGCCCGGCTCGCGGCCGCACATGCGGCGCTCAAGGAGGCTGCAGCCGCCTCCGCCGACTGATCGATCCTAGAGCGGCGCCTTCGTCGCGCCGCCGTCGAACATCAGGGCGTGGCCGTGGATGAAGGACGCGGCCGGCGAGGCGATCCAGGCGACCGTCCGCCCGAATTCCTCGACGGTTCCCATCCGGCGCAGCGGCATGGTGGAGCTGATCTTGGCTGCTTCTTCCTCGAACGTCGCGCCGCTCGCCGCGACTCGCGCCGCCAGCAGGCTCTCCACGCGTTCCGTGTGTGTCCAGGCCGGGTTGACCGAGTTGATGCGTATGCCTTGTGGGCCAAGTTCGTTCGCCATCGTCTTGAGCATCCCGATCACGGCCATGCGGATCGAGTTCGACAGCAAGAGGTTGTCCACCGGCTGCTTGACGCTGACCGACTCGATGGCGACCACACTGCCCGAGCCGCGTTCGACCATCCCCGGCACGACGGCGTAGCACAACCGCACCGCACTCATCAAGGTAAGCTGCACAGCTGCTTCCCAGTCCTGCGGCGTGAGCGACAGGAATGTGCCGGGCGGGGGTCCGCCGGCGTTGATGACAAGAATGTCAATCGGCCCGAGCTGGTCGCGGGTGGCCTGGACCAATGCTTCGATGTCTTTCTGCATCGTCACGTCGGCGCGCACTGCCAGGACTTCGGCGCCGGTGTCCGTGCGGATTTCTTCTGCAGCCAATTCGAGTGAATCGCTGCGGGCGCAGAGGGCGACCTTTGCGCCTTCTGCGGCGAGGGCCTTCGCGGACGCTTTGCCGAGGCCTTTGGAAGCGGCCGTGACGAGCGCGACTTTGTCTTTTAATCCAAGATCCATGATTTAGCTGCTCCGCAAGAATTCTCACCACCAAGACACAAAGAGGCACAAAGAACCACGAAGATAGTTTTTGTGACCTTTGTGTATCTTTGTGTCTTGGTGGTAAAGAGATAAAACCCTTTACAAGTCTTCCATTTCCAGCGTGGTCGTAATCTGCACACAGTCGCGGATGGTGCGCGCCACCGGGCAATAATCGGCGTGGAACCCGTGTGTGCGCTCGGCCACTTCGCGCTTTTCTGGAGCAAGTTTCAAGTGATAGCTGACATGGATGCGCTTAATGACGAGCACCTTGCCATCTTTTTCGATCTCGCCCACTGCCTCTGAAATCAGATTGCCGTCGCCGGCCGGAATGTCGCGCGCCTCCAGCGCGCCCCCGAAGGTTCCGGTCAGTCAACCGGCAGTGGCGGCCACGACATAGTCCAGCGTAGTCGAATGTGGATCGTGCTGGCTCATATCGGTGCCGTAGTGTTCGGCGACGGCCGAGTGCACGCCAAAATGCACCGGTTCGTCTTCAACCGGCAGGTAGGCGCGCCGGTGTGGTCCGCGCACGCGTTCGATGCGCACGTTTGATCGGTACACAACTTCGTCTGACATGTTGCTCACCTCCGATGAAAGCTACTTGTGGTAGGTTGTGGATAGTACGCGCGCGGCAGCCGTCGGTCAAGTCAGTAAAGCGACTGGCACTTCTACTCGATTTTACTTGCGCCGAACACGTCTATCTTGCGCACACTCCCGTGCAGCGTGCGCATAGGAGTGCCCGTTACTTGCCGTTGCCGACGCCATTTATGGCGTCCAGTGGCGCAGCGGTTCGCCCGCGCCGCTATAGACGTAAATGCCGCCGTCGCCATCGGTAAGCACGCCATAGAGAGCCGGACGGGTTGCGCCGGTCCGGTACGGCACAGCGCTGCGGTCGCGGCCTACGAATGTGGGGGGATGGGCCAGGGTTCCGTCGGCGTTGAGCACACCAAGATATTTCTCGCCGCGCGCGTACGACATGGCGGTAAACCAGCCCCGGCCCTGTCCGTCCACCGCGAGCGCATCGCGGCCGGGTGGCGCCTGCAACCCGATTTGGTCCGCCAGGTTTATGTGCAGCCAGTCTGCGCCGGGTCGCAGAATACTGATCCACCATCCGGTGCGCATGAGCGCGTTGAACGGTTCGCGTTGCATCACCCAGATGGCGCCGTCTTGCCCGACGGCGATATCCGTGACGGCGCCGCGAAATCCGTGCTGGCGGAACGAAAACGTTTCCCATTGCCTGCGTTCGGGATCGAGGTGGCTTAAGCCGCTGCGCGAGCCAATCCACACGGACCCGTCCGGCAGCGCAGTGACGACGACGGCTGTATCGTTGAGCAAGCCCTCTAGCGACGTCAGTTGGGTGGTCGTGTAGTCAGCTGCATAGACATGCAGCTCGCGAATCCCATCGACAAACCAAAGGTCGCCCGCCGCTGCGATTGCGCCCACGATGGGGAAGAAAAACGACTTCTCGAAACGGATGCGCCCGCCGCCTACATAAACCAGGCCTTTGTCGGAGCGAGTCTTTACCCACGCCCCGCCAGCATCGGCGGCCAGCACCTGCCAGGCGTTCTCGATGGGATATTGTTCGAGGACGCCGCCGGTGGCGAGTCGGTAGCGCTGCACCCATTGGGAGTCGTCGTCGACGCACCATGCCGTGTCGCCGCCGGCCGGTACGACCGCCCCATTGCAGTCACCGCCGGCCCACAACGTTGTCCAACGACCGGGCGGCAGCTGCACGCTGAGATCGACAGCGTGCCAACCGAACAGCCCGGCCACGATCAGCAGCGCGAGCGGCGCAACCCAGCCGCGACGGTATGGAATGATGATCAGTGGTGCGATGCCGCTCACCGCCAACAGCAACCCCGGCAGCCAGTGGCGCGGATGCTCTCCGGCAACGAGCGCCAGCGCCGGCAGCGCCGGCGCGACCCGCCAGAGCCACCGGCTGGCCGCTGCGCGCTTGTGCAACGACGCGTGCTCGCGGTCGATAAGCGCCAATCCATCCCGAGGCAGCGGGTGATGGAACCCGCGCAGACCGGGGTGCGCGCCGCCACACGCCGCGCGCACCGCCAGCGTCATGCCGCCGATGAACAGAGCGGCTGACGCAGCGGGCCAGATTTCGGTTTCGTAAATCAGGGTGAGAATGCTAGAGAGCAGAAAACCCGCACAAAAGAGCAGCGCCCAGCGCAGGTAGGTCCACGCGCGCCGTTGCAATAGCCCCAGGCGGGCGGCTGGGTACATCTGCCGATAGCGAAGCAGAACCGCACTTGCCGCGGTCAGAGGCAGCAGCGCGAACCAGAGGGAATTGATCCATGTGATCAGCTCAAATCTTACCCCTTTACCGCTCCCATAGTGAACCCGGCCACCAGCCGGTCCAGGAAGAAGGTGTACACGATCCCAACCGGAATAGCCACAATTGCTGCGGCCGCCAGCAGCGACTGCCAGAAGAAGACATCCCCACGCACCAACTCGACCGGCACGCCGACGCTGATCGTCCGCTGGTCCGAAGCGGAAACGAAGCTGAGAGCGTAAATGAACTCGTGCAACGTCAACGTGAAGGTGAAGACGATCACGGCGATGACGCCCGATAGAGAGAGCGGCAATACGACCTTGAAGAAGGACGCTAGGCGGCTGTATCCGTCCACCATGGCCGCCTCCTCCAAATCTTTCGGGATCGATTTGAAGAATCCCATCAGCAGCCACATACTGAAGGGAATAGAGATGGTCGGATACACCAGCACCAGCGACCAGATGCTGTCCCGCAGCCCCAGGCCAGCCACGACGCGGAAGAGTGGGATGAACAGCAACGTCGGCGGCACCAGGTAGACGAGAAACACTGCAATTCCCGAACGCTCCCCCCAGCGCCCGGCCAGGCGCGCCAGGCTATAGGCCGCCGGAAGTCCGATGACGAGCGTAATGATCACCACCAATACGCCGACGACGACAGAGTTACGCACGAAAGTGAGGTAGTTGGTTTCAAAGAACAACAACCGCAAATTGTCCAGGGTGGGCGGATCGTTGAAGATGAAGGGATTGTTCTTCGGGCGATACAGGTCTCGGTCTTGTTTAAACATGCTGATGAGCATGTAGCCGAAGGGAGCCGCCGCAAAGAAGCAGAAGGCGGATAGCGTGATATATAGACCAAAGCGGCGCGCACGCCGACGCAAACTTACCATATCTACGTCACCTCCAGGCGGCGTGCGTTTCTAAGCACCAGAATCGCCACGGCCAAAAGTACGGGGAAAAGGAACAGGGCGATGGCTGCGCCCTGACCAAGGGCGCCACCCTGGATGCCTACAAAATAGGCCCACGTCGCCAGTACATGCGTGTAGTAGACCGGGCCGCCACGCGTCAGGACGAAAACTATCACCATGTCGCCAAACCCGAGGATAAGCCCAAACAGGAGCGCGATGCTCATGATGGGCCACACGAGCGGTAGTCGCACCTGAAAGTGGATGCGCAAGAAACTCGCGCCGTCAACCTCGGCCTGGTCAAGAATATCCCGGTCGATGGACGTAAGCCCGGCCAGCAGGATCACGGCCGACAACGGCAACATGCGCCACACGTAAACCATGATCACTGAGGCGATGGCAAGCCCTTCGCTTCCCAAGAACACCATGTGATTTCCGGGTCCGAATAAGGTGCCCGGCCCGAGCAATCCCAGCCTCACCAGCACCCAGTCAATCGGACTGTGCTTTGAATCGAGCAGCCACAACCAGCCAATTGTGCCAAGTGAAATTGGCGTAGCCCAGGGAAGTATGATCAGTATGCGCGCCAGCCACTTGCCTCGAAATTCAGTTGCCAGGATCAGGGCCAGAATATTCGCCAAAATGATGATGAGAATTTGCGCGACCACGCTGAACACGAATGTGTCCAGCAACGAGCGCCAGAATTGCGGCATGATCACGTTATCTGTGATGTACGCAAAGTTCTCCAGGCCTATATATCTGAGGCTTGTGTCGCCGATCGTCGCCTCGGACAGGCTAAAGGCAATGGCGACAAAGAAAGGTACGGCAACCAGGGCCACAATATAAATAACGGCCGGCGCCAAGAACAACGTAGCCAGGAACCTCTCACGATCGGCCAGGCGCCGAAACCAGGTTTGCCTACCGCCGCCGCCTACAATCTCTTGCATCACAGCCATACCGCAACTCCTCTAAATCGGCCGGGAGTCCGTTCGTCGGCCGGTGGATTTGTCGAAAAAGCGCAGCTGTTTTTGCTGGACGCTAAATTCGTACGTCTCCCCGGCCGTTATAGGCAAGCGAAACTCCGAAGAGAGTTTCGCAACCGCATAGCCGCCGTCCGACGCTTCACCCACCTCACCATAGAGCAACTGGTCAGCGCCCAGGTACTCCACGCGGCCGATCTGAAACGAAAAGGTGGCCAGGTCGTGACGTTTATCGGCCGTCTCTTTTGGTACGAATTGTTCGGGGCGGAAGCCGATCAAGTAGTCATCGCGCTCGATCAGATTCATGCCCGGCGAGCCAAGGAAGGTCGCCACGAATGTGTCGGCCGAATCG
>JBHHUI010000225.1:0-5432 GCA_046753805.1 Anaerolineales bacterium | reverse complement strand
AAGTCTGCGACCGCCCCATCGATATCGCCGAGTGCGTTCCGCGCCCATCCCCGCCAGAAGTAGCTTTCCTCCAGGCCGGGCGTGTTTGCCAGCATGCCCTCCGCCAGCGAGATCACCTCCGCATAGCGGCCCACGTTGTAATAGGCGCGATACGGCCCCGTCTGGTACCACAACATGCGCCAGGGCAGGCCGATTATCCGAGCCTGATCGAATGCTTGTGCGGCCCCACCGTAATCCCCGAAGTAATTCAGGTTCGTGCCCAGGTTGTGCCAGGCAAACACGTTTTCCGGGTCGACGACGACCTCCGTCTGCGCCGTCTGCAGCGCGATGTCGAAGCTTGCAGCCTGATCGGCGTACGGGCCGAGCGCCGCCATCAGCCTGGCCTCCTCGCCGGGCGGATAGGGCACGACGAACAAGCGGTTGAACGCCTGCCAGTCGGCGTCCAGAGCGTCGTAACTCAATACCCGATCGGGGCCGCGAAACGAGTCCTGCGAAGTGAAGGTCTGCGACTCGTCGTCGTAGCCATTTAGCAGCAGATAATGACCCATCCAACCACGTTCTTCATCCACCCAGAAACCTTTTTCCACAATAACAGGAAATCCACTCGCAATGAGGCGCTTCAGTACATCGATGTCCCCACCCGCGCGATAGACGGTTGCAAGCCCGGCTTGACTCGTGATGTAATCGACAAGCTCGTCCGGACGCACGTTCTTGTCGGACGGATCGGGCTTCAGCCAGTCGGCGGTCTCGTACTGGCTTCCGTCCCAGCCCCAGTATCCGAGCGTCATTGAAAGGGTGGCCGGACCGCAGTTGTTAAAGCGTTGGTATTCGTGCGTAAACCCCGTCAGGGTGACCGCGGATGGCAGCGGGACGGCGGTGGGTATGGGCGTGGCGCTGGGTGCGCTTGTAATTGTCGGCCGGGGCACTGCGGCGGTGGGCTGCGCCGTCGGCGCCTGATCCTCGAAACCTGCCACGACCGTGGGAGCAGCCGCGATTGATTCTTCATCGGCGACATCAACAATCGGCTCCGGTATGGTTTCGGATCGTGGGTAAATGATGTTGCGCACTTCGGCTTTGACGACTTCCACGCGATAGAAGACGGCTTCCTTCACAGCCGGAATCCGATATGCCAGCGCCCCACCCGCACCGAGGCCGGCAAACAGGCTGAATAGGCCGAGCAGCCAATACAGCGACGGAATGGTTCGAATTCGTTTCAAGGTTGGTTCTCACCACTGAAACACGGCGAGCACGAAGCTCGTAACCCGTGCAGAGCGGCATTTCCCGCGCAGCCGGAAATCTCCGTGGTTGTTCCTATCTTGCGCCGAAGTATTCGAGGGCGGTGATGGCGTCAGTATAGTTGGGATTCACCAGCAGAGCGGCGTTGAAGTCCTGAATAGCTGCAGCCGTATCGCCGAGCATGTGGCGCGCCCAGCCCCGCCACACGTACGACTCTTCCAGGTCCGGGCGTGCGTCCAGCGTTGCGGTCGCCAGACTTTCAACGTCTTCGTACCGCCCGGTGTTGAAGTAGGCGATGTAGGGGCCGAACTGATAGAAGAGCATGCGCCAGGGCAATCCGATCTCGCGCGCCCGGTCGTAAGCCTCCGCCGCTTCGGCATAGCGATCGAAATAGTTTAAGTTGGACCCGAGGTTGAACCACGCGAAGGCATTCTCCGGGTCGGCCGTCACATCGGCTTCGGCCTGCGCCAGCGCCATCTCGCGGTCTGCATTGAGATCGGCGTTATCGCCCAGCATAAATTCGATCTTGTCGCGGTCGCCGGCCGGGAAGACCAGGATGTACAGCCGGTTGAATTGCTGCCACAATTCGTCGACCGTTTCGTACGCCATTCGCCGGTTCGGGCCGCCGGTTACGTCTTGCACAATGAAAGTACGCTCTGCCCGGTCGTACCCGGTGACCAGTAAGTAGTGCCCGACCCAGTAGTCGTCTACGGTGTATCCCGTTTCGATAATCACAGGGTAGCCGTTGGCAACGAAAGTCTCAATCGAGCCGAAATCGCCGCCGACACGGAACAAAGCGTCGAGCCAGCCTGCCTGCGTCCGGACATAGTAGACGAGTTCATCCCAGCGCACGTTCTTGTCCCGCTGGACAGGCTTTACGACATCGGCGATCGTGTACTGGTCCCCTTCCCACCCCCAGTAACGCAAGTCCATTGCAAGCGTCGTCGGGCCGCAGTTGTTAATATCTTGAAATTCGTGCTGGAAACCCGACAATTCAAACGCCGGCGGCGCTTCGAGAATGTCAAAGGTCTGTTCGGGTTCCCCGGCGGGAGCATCGACTGGCTCGGAAACAGGGAGGACGTCTCTTTCGGCCTGCAGCGCAAGCAAATCATCGGGTACAACCTCGCTTGGAGCGGCGACCTCAACCGGCTCCGCCGCCAGCTCTGCGGGCGCCGGCAGCGTGTCGCTCTGTCGCACGAACGTGTCGCGCGTCCAGGCGCGCGCCTGTTCCCAGCCCCACTGCGCCCGCCGACTCCAGACGGGATTGGAAATTAAAATACCGACGAGGAATGCGCCCGTCGCGATGGCCGCGCCGCCCAGCAGCCACCCCCCAAAGCGCCGCTGGCGTTGAAACTGGTTACTTGACCGTAAATAATCCATCCGCGCCATTATACCGCCGTGGGGTCGCCACGATGTGAGCGGTAGCCCTTTGAGAATGTAAGTCCGGGTAGGGCGGAATTCGTACGGCGCAGCCACGCACAATCTGTGTCATCTGTGTACCACCCCAAGAGACCGGCGAATTGCTCGCCGGGTATAATCCCCACAGAGCGCCAATTCACGCCTCACTCCTCACGGAATCGCCCATGTCGGTTTTCAACACATTGCCCGAATTCATCGCCTACCTCGAAGCACACGACCAACTTGCCCGCATCACGGCGCGGGTCTCGCAGGACCTCGAGATTGCCGCCATTGCCGACCGCGTTATGAAAGGCCCGCCAGAGAAGAACAAGGCGCTGCTCTTTAAGAACGTCGAAGGCCACACCATGCCGGTGGCGATCAACCTGTTCGGATCCGCGCGGCGGATGGCGCTGGCGCTGGGGGTGGACGACCTGGAAGAACTGAACCACCGGCTTGCCAGACTCGTCGATTTCCGGCTGCCGCAGGGGCTGGGGCCGATGGTGTCGCGCGCGACCGACTTCCTGGGTGTATTGAAGAGCATCGGCCTCGGGCCGAGCCTCGTCAAGAAAGCCGCCGTTCAGGACGTTGTCCACACGGAGGCGGCAGACCTGAACCTGCTGCCGGTCTTACAGACCTGGCCGGGCGACGGCGGGCGCTTCATCACGCTCATGCAGGTCATCACGCGCGATCCGGAGTCAAATGCACGCAACGTGGGCATGTATCGGCTACAAGTAGCCGGAACACGCAAGCTGCTCATGCACTGGCAGCGCCACAAAGGCGGCGCGGAACACGCACGCCGCGCCCGCGAGACCCGCGTCGCGGAAATTCCGGCTGCGGCCGTCCTCGGCGGGGACCCCGCCAGCATGTGGAGCGCCAGCGCCCCACTCCCCCCCAACATCGACGAGTACCTGCTCGCGGGCTGGCTGCGCAATAAACCGGTCGAGTTCGTCAAGTGCATTACGCAGCCGCTCGAAGTACCGGCCCATGCGGAGATCGTTATCGAGGGCTACGTCGATCCCAACGAACATGAGCTCGAAGGGCCTTTCGGCGACCATACCGGCTACTACACGCCCGCCGAGTTGTTCCCGGTTTTCCATGTAACGGCCATCACCCACCGCCGGGACCCGATCTACCCGGCCACGCTGGTCGGCCCGCCGCCGGTTGAGGACGTATGGATGGGGCGCGCCACCGAACGGCTGTTTCTTCCGCTGGTGCGCATTTTCCTCCCGGAGATTCTGGACTTCCACATGCCGCCGGAAGGCGTCTTCCACAATCTCGTGATCGTCAAGATTCAGAAGCGTTACCCGGGCCACGCGCGCAAGGTCATGCACGGGCTGTGGGGCCTCGGGCTGTTGATGTTGGCAAAGGGTATTGTGGTCGTGGACGATTGGGTGGATGTGCACGATCTATCGCAGGTCGCGTGGCAGGCGCTTGGCAACGTGGACTGGGCGCGCGATGTCGTCATCTCCGAAGGGCCGGTGGACCATCTGGACCACGCCTCGTATCAGCACTCGTTTGGCGGCAAGATCGGCGTGGACGCCACAGCCAAGCTGCCGGAGGAGGGCTACACACGCGGCTGGCCGGAGGTCGCCCGCATGAGCGAGGATGTGCTCAAGATGGTGGCGGAAAAATGGGCGGAGTACGGGCTGGAATGACGGCGACGCTCCAATGGACGATCGACCTCGCCCGCGCTGCTGGGGCGCGCTTGCAGGACTGGTTTGGCAACGTAACTGCCGAACGCAAAAGCGACGGCACGCTTGTAACCCAGGCGGACATGGATGTGGATCGTTTTCTCGCGGAACAGATTCGGCGCGCCTACCCCGCCGACGACATCGTGAGCGAGGAACTCAACACGACCTACGCCGGGCAAGGCCGCGCAGTCTGGGTTTTCGACCCCCTCGATGGCACGACCAACTTCCGCAACGGCCTGCCAATCTGGGGCGTTTCCATCGCGCGGATCGTAGAGGGCCTACCAGAACTGGGCGTGTGCTTCTTCCCCGTGCTTGGCATGCTCTTCTCCGCCGTGCGCGGCGGCGGCGCGTATCTCAACGGGGACCGATTGCACACATCTGCCGCAACAAGCTTGCAGCCGAATGACTTTTTTGTTTGCTGCGCCCACACCCTGCGGCGCTACAACATTCGCGTCGGTGGCAAGACGCGCGTGCTCGGGTCGGCCGTGTACGATCTCGCGGCGGCGGCGTCCGGGCGCGCGCTGATCGTCGCGCTGGCGCGCCCCAAAATCTGGGACCTGGCCGCGGGCTGGCTGCTCGTGCGCGAGGCCGGCGGCGCTATTCAGACCATGGACGGCGAGAATCCATTCCCGCTGACGCCGGGCCACGATTACGTCTCGACTAGCTTTCCGATCGTCGCCGCCGCGACCGAAGAGTTGCTAGCAACCGCGCGGGCGCGCATCCGACCCAAGCCGCCAGCGGACGGCGGTCACGCAAAAACCGCTGGAGTATAATTCGCCTGCCATGACCGATTTGGGAGTACGAATCGACCGCGAAGCGCTCGAGACTCTGTGCAGCGAATTTGACCTGTCGCGGGTGCTGCTGCACGGCTCGCGCGCGACCGGACATCACCGCCTCGAAAGCGACATAGACATCGGAGTGCTCCAGACGAAGGGGGTGATCCCCTGGCGCAAGCTGCTCGATTTGCAGCCGCACCTCTCGGAAATCGTTCAGTCGGGGACCATCGATCTGGTGGACCTGCGTGCCGTGCCGGGCTTGCTGCGCCATCTGGCGAGCGAACGGGGTGTCGTGCTCTACGAGCGGACGCCGGGCGTTTTCGCGCACTTC
>JBHHUI010000224.1:0-5446 GCA_046753805.1 Anaerolineales bacterium | reverse complement strand
CTGCCTCAGTGTGGCGCCGATCTGATGCTGCACTCCTGGCCCAGGAAGGAGTTCTATAGCGCGATGTGAGCATGAAAATCGAAGGGTTATCTTTCGATTTTCAATGCCTCAAACGCCGAAGCCATCATACAGACCGCAACGGAGATTCGGACCAAGCTCAAGCGTCCGTCATACGACCAGAAACGCGTATTAATGGACATACTCGATATTGGAGTAGAATTGACTCGGAAAGAGGGCGAGCGATGGCTGCGGGTGACCTGCGGACTGACTCCGATACAGATACCCAGCAAGATACCGAACAGCAAGTCGAGTGGATCGTCGACGAGTCTTCCGATGGCGGCAGCTGGTCAATCTTCGTCCACAATGACGACGTGACGCCGTGGGACTTTGTCGTGGCGGTGTTACAGTCTGTGTTTCAGCTTTCGTTGCTGAAGGCGGAGAGCATTACCAGCCGGGCGCATTTCACCGGCGCTGCACATGTGGTAACGCTGGGTAAGGAGGAGGCCAAACACCGCGTGGGTCAGGCGCACGGCATGGCTCGTGCGGCCGGCTACCCGCTCACGTTTACGATTGAACCAGAATGAACCCGCATCGGCGGGTTTTTTATTTGGGGAAGACGAATGTTCCGTCCGGCCCCGGCGGAAAGTCGAATACGGCGACGACGGCATCCAGGTTGAGCGCGCCGTAGACGTGCGGGAAGTCCTGGCCTACGCCCGCCGGTTCTTCGTAGACCAGTTCAGCGCTCAGTTGCATGGGATCGATCTCCAGTAGCACGAGGCCGCCTTGCCCGCTGAAGAACGCGTCTGCGGTGGGCGCGACCTGTGCGCGGGTCGAGCAATGGATGAACCCTTCGGCGTCGAGCGTGTCGCCCCGATACGCGCCATCGCGCTGCGCGGCCCCCCAGGCTGTACGTGAGCAAATGTGATAAATGCGATTGGCCATGACAAATTCTACCAACCAGCCCGGCGCCGCGCCATTTCGCCGGGCTATAATCCTGCGCCATGATGATTGCCCTGTCCGCTTCGGCCCGCTCCCCTCTAGTTTCCGCTCTGGGCGGGATCGCGCTTGCGCTAAGCGCCTGTACCGTCGTCGGTATGCCGGGGCCCACGACCGCGCCCCGGCCGGCGGCTTCTGCGTCCCCCACCGTTGACCCGTCTTCGCTTCCGGTCATCCCCGCCGCCGAAGGGTTCGGCATCACCACGCCGGCTGGGCGCGGTGGACAGATCATTCGTGTCACATCGCTGCTGGCCGTCGGCCCCGGTTCATTACAAGCGGCTCTGCAAGCCGAAGGCGCGCGTGTGATCGTGTTCGAAGTCGGAGGCATTATCCGGCTCACGCACGACCTGGAAATCGAAAACCCGTTTGTCACGGTCGCTGGACAGACGGCGCCCGCACCGGGCATCACGCTGGCGGGGGCCGGCCTTTCCATCCGGACGCACGACGTGCTCGTGCAGCATGTTCGCGTGCGCGTGGGAGATGCTCCGGGCGGGGAAGAGCCGGGCAGCCGGGACGGGATCGAAATCGTCGGCAGTGAGGATGGCTCGCGCGAAGCTTACAACATCATAATCGACCATTGCTCGGTGAGTTGGGCTATCGATGAGGGACTCAGCACGTTCTCAGACAACGTACACGACGTGACCATCCGGAACTGCATCATCGCCGAGAACCTCTCGCACTCACTGCACCCAAAGGGCGAGCACTCCAAGGGTATGCTCATCGGCAATTTTGCGCAGCGCATTGCCGTGGTCGGCAATCTGTTCGCGCACAATTTTGCTCGCAATCCACTCATCAAAGGGGCCGCCAGCACGGTCATCGTCAACAACCTCGTCTATAACCCCAATTCGCGCTTTGTGCATTTGCAGGATGACATCGACTCCGGCCCCTCGTTTGCCAGCATCGTCGGCAATGTGTTCGTGCCGGGCCCGGACACCCCCGGCGACACAGGCGCGATTACGCTCGAAAGCGGTCTGGCGGAGGGCACGCGCGTGTATCTGGCGGACAATGCAGCACCCACCCGCCCGGACGACCCCTGGTCGATTGTGGATCTGCGAACGGAATTTGACCCGCGCGCGGCCGCGCCGCCCGTGTGGCCGGACGAATTTGCCGTGCTGCCGAGCGATCAGGTACTGGCGTGGGTGCTTGCAAATGCCGGCGCCCGGCCGGCCGGCCGCGATGCGGTCGATGCGCGCGTGGCGGCGAATGTGCTCGCCGGGGACGGGCAGATAATCGACAGCCCGGCAGAGGTGGGTGGGCTGCCGGAAGCGGCAGCCGTGACCCGCACACTCGCTCTGCCGGAGAATCCGCACGGCGATGATGACGGCGACGGGTACACGAATCTAGAAGAGTGGTTGCACGCGCTGGCGGCGGAGGTGGAGGCGGGCGGCAAGTAGGGGCGCAGCAACCCGCGTTTTCGTGCAAGGAATTTGTCGTCGCCTACTGCGTCCTACGGATCAACCACCCACCCCTTTCTCTGCTCCCACTCCTCGTCGCTTTCCAGTGTGATGACCCGGAACCCCTCCGCATAACCCATCTCTTTGCCCTTGGCGCGCCCGGCAGCCCATTCGCGGATGCGTGGTTCCGGGTCCCAGTCTTTCATCTGGCTCTCGTGTGCGCGCAGCGCTTTTATCTTTGTATCAATCGTAGCGTCGATATTCACATACACGTCCGTCTGGTCCCGTCCACTGGAGTAGACTTTGCGGGTCTTGTGCGCCGCAAGACCTTCTGCCGCCAATTCCTCAAATACGTGCGGCTGGCCGGCGGCGGGGAAGACAGCGTCCAGCGCAGCCTGCGCCGCCGCGCGGTGGTCAGGATGATTGATGTAGGTATCCCCGGCCCAGACGACGGTCGGGTCGCCGGTTACGACGACTTCGGGTCGGAAACGGCGGATCTCCCGAACGAGCTTCTTCCGCAGTTCCAGCGTCGGCTGCAATGTGCCGTCCGGCTCACCCAGGAAAATGACCTCAGCCGCGCCGACAATTGCTGCCGCCGCACGTTGTTCTTTCTCGCGGATGGCGGCGGCTTCCGCGCGCGTGAGCGTCGGGTCTGCAATGCCCACATCGCCGCTGGTGCAGAGGACATAGCTGATGCGCGTGCCGGCGCGCGCCCAGCGCGCCAGCGTACCGGCGCATGAGAATTCAATGTCGTCCGGATGTGCGTAAATCGCCATGGCGCTTTCTGGCACATAGAAATTGTTGTTCGCCGTCATAAACACTCCTACAATCGGGATATGGTGAATTCTACCCGAAAGTTGAGCGCCGTTGTACGATTCGCGCCGGGCGTGATTGACTCTCACGCGGAGGCTATCTATAGTGGGTCGCTGCCAACTCACAGGCACAGGTATAATCGCAACGTTTCCGTGATAGCGTGTCGGGGACAAGCAATGATATTTAACGAAAAGGCAGCGGAACGCGTCCGCGCGGTGAGCGGCGATCGTCCGGCTCTGGTCGAGAAGAAAATGTTTGGCGGCGTTGGATTCATGTTGCAGGGCAACGATGAAGAAATCCACGAGAATTCATACTGATCCATTGATCCGTGTATTAGACTGATGGAGCGTGAATAACATGACGACAAAATTAAACAAATACAGTGCACGCGTCACCGAGCCAGCCTCGCAGGGCGCTTCGCAAGCCATGCTCTACGGTACGGGCCTGACCGAGGACGACATGCGCAAGCCGCAGGTAGGCATTGCGAGCGTTTGGTATGAGGGTAACACCTGCAATATGCACCTGAACCAATTGGCGGCGCGCGTGAAGGAAGGCGTGGCAGCAGCCGGACTGGTCGGAATGCGGTTCAATACCATTGGCGTGAGCGACGGCATTTCGATGGGCACCGACGGCATGAGCTATTCGCTCCAGTCCCGCGACATCATCGCGGACAGCATTGAAACGGTGATGGCCGCACAGTGGTACGACGCCTGCATCGCCTTGCCCGGCTGCGACAAGAACATGCCGGGCTGCATTATTGCCATGGCGCGGCTCGACCGGCCGGGGCTGATGGTCTACGGTGGCACGATCCGCGCCGGGCACCTCAACGGGGAGAAGCTCGACATCGTGTCTGCGTTCCAGAGTTACGGGCAGTATCTCGCGGGCGCGATCGACGACGAACAGCGCCGTGCCATCGTGCGCCACAGTTGTCCGGGGCCGGGCGCGTGCGGCGGCATGTACACCGCCAACACCATGGCTTCGGCCATCGAGGCGTTGGGCATGTCGTTGCCATCCAGTGCGAGCACGCCGGCCGAAGACGACGGCAAGCTGGATGAGTGCTTCCGGGCGGGCGCGGCCATCCGCACGTTGCTGGAAAACGACATCAAGCCGCGCGACATCATGACGCGCGCCGCCTTCGAGAACGCGATGGTCGTCGTGATGGCGCTCGGCGGCTCGACCAATGCGGTGTTGCACTTGCTCGCCATGGCGCGCGCAGTGGACGTGCCGCTTTCACTGGACGACTTCCAGTCCGTAAGCGACCGGGTTCCTTACCTGGCGGACTTGAAGCCGAGCGGCCAATTCGTGCAGGAAGACCTGCACAATGTGGGCGGCGTGCCGGGTGTGATGAAAATGCTATTGGAAGCCGGTCACCTCGACGGTAGCTGCCTGACCGTATCCGGCCAAACCATCGCCGAAAACCTGGCAACCGTGCCAGACCTCGCGGCCGGTCAAGAAGTGATCCACGCGCTCGAGCAGCCCATCAAGCCCTCCGGGCACATCCAGATTCTGCGCGGCAACCTCGCACCTGCGGGCGCCGTGGCGAAGATTACGGGCAAAGAAGGCAGCCACTTCACCGGCCCGGCTAAGGTGTTCGACTCCGAAGAAGACATGCTGCACGCGCTGGAAGAGGAACAGATCAAGAAAGGCGACGTGATCGTGATCCGCTTCGAAGGCCCCAAGGGCGGGCCCGGCATGCCGGAGATGCTCACCCCCACTTCTGCCATTGTCGGGGCCGGGCTGGGCAAGGACGTGGCGCTGCTCACAGACGGGCGCTTCTCCGGCGGCTCACACGGGTTCATCGTGGGTCACATCACGCCCGAGGCGCAGGAGGGCGGCCCGATTGCGCTGGTGGAGAACGGCGATCAGATCACGATCGACGCCGAGGCGCGCACGCTTGACGTCGCCCTCGATGACGCTGAACTGGCCGCGCGGCGCGCGGCCTGGACCATGCCGCCGTACAAGGCTACGCGCGGCACGCTCTACAAATACATCAAGAACGTGAAATCGGCCTCGGAAGGCTGCGTCACTGACGAATGACGGCTGTCATTGATGCGAGCTGGTACCAGCAGCCGGCTGGCGTAAAGACGGAGACATGCGCCGGGGGCGTGGTCGTGCGGCGCGAGGGGGACGCCGTCTTCGTGGCGCTGGTGCGCTACGCGCGCTGGCCGGAATACATATTGCCGAAGGGGCACGTGGAAGCCGGCGAGACGGTCGAGCAGGCAGCGCGCCGTGAAATCGAAGAG
>JBHHUI010000223.1:0-5490 GCA_046753805.1 Anaerolineales bacterium | reverse complement strand
TGCTCAATCTGCTGACATACTTCTGAACAACTGAAAGCGAGTCACCTGTACTTTGGCCTTTTTGCAGTAGACTCATCTCCTGTATACCTCGGCGGGCGTTTCTCGAAGAAGCTATCCACGGCTTCGCGGAAATCCGGGCTATCCAGCAGTTCGGCCTGGGAGTCGGCTTCCAGCGCCTGGCTATCCCGGATGGAAAGCCCCTGGCCCCGGTCCACGATCCGTTTGGCGATGCCGACAGCGCGGGGCGGCAAGTTGCGGAAGTGCGCGGCTTGCTTGTGCGCCGCCGCCTCCAGCGCCTCCGCCGGTACGACGCGGTGAACAAGCCCAAATCGGAGCGCCTCTTCGGCGCTGAAGTTTTCGGCGGTGAGGATAATCTGCTTGGCGATGCCTGCGCCTGTCACGCGCACGATGCGTTGGGTGCCCATGATCACGCCCACGCTGCGTTTGACCTCCGGTAGCCCGAATATCGCGTCTTCGGCGGCGATGCGGAGGTCGCAGCACAACGCCAGGATCAGCCCGCCGCCCAGGCAGTAGCCCCGCACCGCAGCAATTGTCGGCTTCTCCAGCGCTTCGAATTGGTCGAGGCAGTCCTGCAAATCGCGCAGATTCGCGCGAAACGCGTCTTCTTCCGAACCGGCCATGCCCCCAATGACGGACACATCCATCCCGGCGGAGAAATGATCCCCCGCCGGGCGCAGCACGACCGCCCACACAGAGCGGTCTGCGGCGAGGCGCGCCGACAGTTCGCGTAGCTCGTGCAACGTGCCAGCATCCAGGCTGTTCAGTTGGTCAGCACGATTGAGCGTCAGCGTTGCAATGCGGTCATCGACGTCGATGCGCCAGTGCGTGTATTCGTCCCTCTGCATGTTGGTACCCTATACAAACATTCCAAACGCGTGGTTGGCCACGAGCCGCGCCGCGTGTGTCAGGCGCGTACTTTCGGGCGTCGTTTCGACGAGTTGTTTTGAACGCAGCAGCGCAAGTTGACCGCCGAAGGCTTCTTCTGGCCCAACCCCGAATCGCTCGCGGAACGCCCGCGTCTGAACGCCCTCCCGAGTAAGCCGCAGTCCGAGCAGCATGGCCTCGTTCATGGCTGTATCCACGTCAATCCGGCGGCGGGAGGCAAGCGCGGGCGAAAAGGGGTATTCTGTTGCGGCCGCCGCTTCCATACGGGTGATGTAGGCGCGCGGCGAACGTACGACCGCGTAGCGCCAGCCCCCGGAGTATCCGTGCGCGCCCGCACCAAATCCGAGATACGGCTGGTTGCGCCAGTATTGCAGATTATGGCGGCACGCGTGGGCCGGGCGCGTCCAGTTGGAAATCTCATATTGCTCGAAACCAGCGCCGGCCAGCAGCTCGTCGGCCGCTTCATACATGTCAGCGGCCAGGTCCGGATCGGGCAGCGGCAGCAAGCCCCGGTTGACCCAACTGCGCATGGGCGTGCCGTATTCGAGCGACAGTGCGTATAGCGACAAGTGCTCCGGTTGCAGGGTCAGCGCGCGCCGCAGCGTGTCGCGCCAGCTATCGAGCGTCTGGTGGGGCAGTGCGAATATCAGGTCCAGATTGAGGTTGTCCAAGCCGGCCCGCCGCGCCGACCGGACGGTGCGGCGGACATCGGCAAATGTATGCTGCCGGTCGAGCAATCGCAGTTCGTGGGGTTGCGCCGACTGTACGCCGAACGAAACACGGTTGGCGCCGAGGTCGTGTAATGATTTGAAATATGCATAATCAACCGTGCCCGGGTTGGCTTCGACGGTGATCTCGCAGTCCGCTGTGAGTGCGAAATTCGCGTACAGCGCATCGAACAAGTTAGCCCACAACTCGATCGGGAGCAGGCTGGGCGTGCCGCCGCCGAAGAAGACCGTGTGTACCGGGTCGGAGGTGCAGGCGCCCACGGTGCGGAATTCGTCCGCCAGCGCTCGCGCGTACGCGGGCATCAGGTCTTCGAGGCCCGCGTAGGTGTTGAAGTCGCAATAAGCGCAGCGCACCCGACAAAACGGAATGTGGGCGTAAATGCTCAGCGCCATGGCGGCATTGTAACAAAGTTTGGGACCCGAAAAAAATGGTAGCATCGGGTGATGCCTGACAGTCTCAGCGTGATCTTGGCGCTTGATTTCGGCGGCACCAAGTTGACCGCGGCCGTGGTCCAGCAGGGCAAGATCGCGTGGGCGGCGCATCGCCGGGTCCCTTCACCCCCGGATGCGAACGGCCCCATGCAAGTCCAGATTCTATTTGCGCTCGGACGCGAGTTGCTGGCGGGTCGCGCGCCGGACGCGGTCGGCGCGAGCTTCGGTGGGCCGGTCGATTTCGACGCGGGCGCGGTGCTACGCTCGCATCATGTGCCGGACTGGGAAGACATGCCGCTGCGCGATGAGCTTGGCCAGGCTTTCGGCGCGCCGGCTGTGGTGGACAACGACGCCAACGCCGGCGCGCTTGGCGAGCAGCGCTACGGCGCCGGACGCGGCTGCGCCACGTTGCTCTACGTCACCGTCAGCACCGGCGTCGGCGGCGGCCTGATCCTCCACGGCCAGCCCTACCGGGGCGCGCAGGGTCTGGCAGGCGAGATCGGGCACACGGTCGTGCAGCCCGGCGGCCCGTTGTGCCTGTGCGGCAAGCGCGGGTGCGTCGAGCGGCTGGCCTCCGGCCCTTACATGGCCGCGGACGCGCGCGCCCTCCTGGCCGCGCAACCGGAGCGCGCAGCTGTTTTGCGTCGCATGGCAGAGGACGACCGGGCTGCGTTGGACGCGCGGGAGCTTAACCGCGCGGCGGCGCAGGGCGATGAACTTGCCATGGAGGTGCTTGCGCTGGGGGCGCGGGCGCTGGGCGTCGGCGTCGGCAATGCGGCGAACCTGCTCAATCCAGAGAGGGTCGTGATCGGCGGCGGCGTCTCCAAATCCAGTGCGCTGTGGTGGGAGGCCGTGCGTGAGTCCGCCCGCGACACGGCTCTACCGGAGGTCGAATTTGACATTGTGCCGGCCGCCCTTGGCGACGACGCGCCCTTGTGGGGCGCGGCAGCGCTGGCGCAGGACTTGCTCCCTCTCTAACGGTCAACCATCCTCTTCTCACTGACCCTCATGACTATCACCCACGAACGCACGTTCCGCATCCGCCATTACGAGTGCGACCCCTATGGTCACCTGAACAATGCCGTGTATCTGCGCTATATGCAAGAGACCGCTTTCGACGCCAGCGCGGCGGTTGGGTACGATCTGGAGACGTATAGTCGACTCGGTCATACGTGGATTGCGCGGGATACCGAAGTTGAATACATCCGACCGTTCGGATATGGCGAGTTGGTCACGGTGCGCACCTGGGTGGCGGACTTCCGCCGCGTGCGCTCGCGCCGGATGTACGAGTTCTATTCTGAAGACTCAGATGAGCCGGCCGCTCGCGCCTATACGGACTGGGTCTATGTGAACAGCGAATCCGGCGCGCCGGTGCGCGTGCCGCCTGAGATGGCGCGCGCCTTTATTCGCAACGGCCCGTCGGCGCGTCTTGAACGCGATCCGTTTCCCGAGCCGCCGCCGCAGCCGCCCGGCACGTTCCGCATGCGGCGGCGCGTGGCCTGGTCCGAGATTGACTCGCAAGGGCATGTCAACAACGCTGAATACCTGGCGTACATTGAAGAGTGTGGCGTGCAGGTCGTTACGGCGCACAACTGGAGCATGACACAGACTGTGTCGGAAGGCTTTGCCATGGTCGCGCGGCGGCACCGCATTGAATACCGCACGCCGGCCTTAATGGACGACGAGCTGGAGATTTCGACCTGGATCTCCGACCCGAAGCGCGCAACCTGCCTGCGCCACTATTTGATTACGCGCGTGGCCGATGGCGAGACGCTTGCTCGCTGCCGCACGTTGTGGGTATGGATCGATCTTGAGACCGGACGGCCGATCCGCATCCCGCCGCATTTCATTTCAGCGTTCAAGGCGAACATGGTGGAGTAGGAGAGAAATTAGCGCTTGGAGATTGCGTCACAATGGCCATTCTCCAAGCGCCAGTTTCAAATCGTTGCCTCGTTCAATAATCTGACAGCTTAATATATTCGTCCGAGTTTAGCGCCTTCTCGACCAGCGAGCCGATGGGGTGCATCAGGATGTAGAGGCGGTCACCGCGAATGGCGCGCGCAATGGCCATGCCGACGACACGACCTGTGTGGGCGCTCACAAACGGCGAGCCGCTCATCAGCCCAGCATCGAACAGCGTATCCATGACGGCCCACGCCGCCCTGTCGCCGGATGCTTGCACAGTCCCATCGAACCGACCGGCTCCGCGCCCGCTGAATAAGACCACGCGCTCGCCCGGCTGCGGGCCGCCGCGTGCGTCCGGGGTGAGTATGGACGCCTCTGGCACATCTGACGCCACGTCCAGTAATACATAGTCCACAGTCGCGTCCGCGCCGTACCAGAAGCGCGAGCCGGGGTCTCCGCGCAGCGTGTCAAACTCGGCGAGGTAGCCCTCGTCGCCGGCAACGCCGAACGCCACCCGATCGAGCATGCGCGCGGGATTCCCAATCGTCAGGCTGTGCGCTGTGGTGGCGGCTACGGCCCCACCATCCGGCAATGAAAATATGAATCCGCTGCCGGACAGCGTGGGCGGCTCGCCCGCATACTGCGCCCATTCTTCGAATGCCAACGGACCGGCCGGCAGCGCAGCGGTGGGGGCGGCTATTGCCGGGGCGGGGGGTGTGGGGCCGCCCGGCGGGCCGGGAAACATGCGTGGTAGGGCGCGCGCGAGCGCGACCAACCCTAGCGCCAGCAGGGCCAAAACCGCGATCAGGCCGCGCGCGACAAATTGGAAGTTAATCCTCATCCAGTTACGTGCCGAATTTTCAGGTGACTGGCGCTTTGGTCAACATAAGTCGCAGCCGCCAGGGGGAAACCGGACAGTCTCGTTGATGCTCAAGTGCCAGTCACCTTTGGCCAAAATGTGAAACGCACTTCCTCCGCGCTCCTTGGGTTGACTCCCCGTATTCTCAACAAGCAAATTCGCCCGGGGTCGGTCGAAGGGTGATTTCTCGCCGCCGTCATATCTTGTGTCGTCCAAAGCATAATGAGAGGCAACAGGTCGTCTTTGTGACATTTGTCGTCTGACGGCGCGAGGGTTGTCACTGCCACCTGGGGGTACTTCCGAAGATAGTTAAGCGATGACCTGTCGGAGGAGAGTATGCGTCTACTGAATATGCGCTGGGTACCGCCAACCATCGTCGGCGCACTACTTCTAAGCGCCGGTGTCGTATTTGCCCGCGTCCACGTGGCGCGGGGCGAGCCCCAGCAGCAGACCGCGCCCGACGACGAAACAATCGCGGCCTTCGCTCGCGGCGGCTGCGCCGGTTGCCACACCATCCCCGGTATCCCGGACGCCGCCGGAGCGGTCGGCCCGAACCTCGCCGCCATCGGCAGCGCGGCCGGCAGCCGTGACCCGGGCCTCGACGCCGAGGCGTACATCCGCCAATCGATTCTCGAACCAAACGCATTCATCGCGCCGCAA
>JBHHUI010000222.1:0-5509 GCA_046753805.1 Anaerolineales bacterium | reverse complement strand
ATTGCGCCCAACCGTTCCGCACGCTGCGGCAGCGCTTCGGCCAGCAGCACGTCGAGAGTCGCAAGCGCCGCTGCGCACACAAGCGGGTTGCCGCCAAACGTAGCGCCATGCGCGCCGCCTGGCAGTTCGCCGACGCGCGCGCCAATCAACGTAGCGCCCATCGGCAGGCCGCCGGCCAGCGATTTGGCCAGGCACAGCAAGTCGGGTTCCAGCCCCGCATGCTCGCATGCGAAGAGCCGGCCCGTACGCCCCAGGCCGGTCTGAACTTCGTCGACGATAAGCAGCGCGCCCTGCCGCCGGCACATATCCTGTGCGCCGCGCAGGTAGTCGTGACTCGCCGGTCGCACCCCGCCCTCGCCCTGCACAATCTCAAGGATCACAGCCGCAGTGCAGTCATCCACCGCCTCGGCCAGCGCGGCGAGATTGTTATAGGGTACGTGAGCAACGTCCGGGACGAGCGGTTCGAATGGTTCGCGGAGCTTGCGCTGGCCCGTGAGCGAAAGCGCCCCGAGGGTGCGCCCGTGGAAGCTCCGCAGTGTACTCACAATCCGCGTGCGCCCGGTCGCGAGCCGGGCGAATTTCATAGCGGCTTCCACGGCTTCCGCGCCCGAATTACACAGAAAAGCGCGCGAAAGCCCGGACGGCGCCAACGCCGTCAGCCGCGCCAGAAGTTGCGCGCGCTGGTCGTTGTAGTAGATTTCGGGGCAGATCATCAGCCGGCGCGCCTGCTCGGCCACAGCGGCGACGACGGCGGGATGGCTGTGGCCAAGATTGGCGACGCCGTGCCCGGCCGCGCAGTCGATATACTCCCGACCGTCGGCATCCCACACCCGCGCGCCCTCCCCGCGCACGATGACCGGCAGACGTTTGGGATACACGCCGCTGGTATGCGAGTCTTCCAACGACTGGAGTTCGATGCCTGACATCAGCTTGCCGTTCACTGAATCACCGTGCCCGCACCGGCCAGCGCTCGCGTCACCGGTTGTGCAACGCGCCCGTCGCCGAGAATGACAGTAGCGACGCCGCCGGCCAGCGCTTCTCGTACGCCGATCAATTTGCGCTTCATGCGTCCCATTGCCAACGAGCCAAGGGCTGTATCAAGTTCGGCGGCCGGCACCTGAGCAACAAGGCTCGACTCGTCGGCAACGTCGCGCAGCAGCCCGGGCACATTCGTGAGAATCACGAGCTTGTTCGACCCGAGCGCCGAGGCGATGCGGGCGGCAGCGCGGTCGCCGTCCACATTGAGCGGCTCGCCGTGAGTCGACAGCGCCACGGGAGCGACGACCGGCGTGAGCTCCAGGTCCAACCAGGCTCGGAGCGCAGAGACATCAACTTCGCGGATCGCCCCGGAATAGTCCCCCCGTAGAATTTTGTGTTTGCCATTCTCGACGATGCGCAAAACGTCCTTGCGGTCAGCCACGAGCAACCGCCCGTCCAATCCGCTCAATCCGGCGGCGTTGATATCAAGCCGCTGCAAGTGGGCTACGATGCGGCGATTCAACAGGCCGGTTGCCATCAGGAAGACCTCGAGCGTGCGTTCGTCGGTAAAACGACTACTATGCCCACTGACAGACGTTACGAAGCGGGGCGGATGGCCCAACTGCTCGCCCAGCTCGGTCGCGTAGGCAGAGCCGCCATGCACGAGCACGACTTGCGTCCCCCGCTGCACGATGGATGCGAGGTCTTCGCAAATGGCCGGCAGGTGCACACCGGCTGCCCCACCGATCTTGACGACAATTGGGGCGGGACTCATAACGGGTGCAGCCCCGGAAATCCCAACCCCGCGCGCTCGTCGAATCCGAGCATCAAGTTCATGCATTGCATGGCGTTTCCGGCTGCGCCTTTCATCAAGTTATCGATCGCACACAGCGCCACGACCCGGCCTGTGTCCGGGTCGAGATCAAAACTCACGTCCGCGAAGTTGCTGCCCGCGAGCAGTTTCGGCTCCGGCCGCCGGTACACGCCGCGCCGATCGCGCACAATGCGCACAAACGGTTCTTCTCCGTAAACTGCCCGGTAGGCCTGCCACAGGTCCTGCTCGCTCGTGCCCGGCGGGACCCAGGCGTGCGCCGTCGCCAGCGCGCCGCGCACCATCTCCACGGCCGTCAAGCTCAGATGCACCTCCGGGACGACGTCCCCAAGCACCTGCTGCACCACTGCAGTATGGCGGTGGCCCACCGGCGCATAGCTGCGCACAGCGCCGCTGCGGTCCGGGTGGTGCGATCCCGGATTGGGCGCTGCGCCGCCCTCTGACGAGCCGACTTTGACCTCCACCACAATCGGGCAATCCGGGCGCAGCAGGTTGCTACGCGCCAGCGGCAGCAGCGCCAGGATGGTAGCCGCTGCGTTGCAGCCCACGCCGCTGACAAAATGGGCGTTCGAAATCGCGGCGCGGTTCAATTCAGGCAGGCCGTACACGAAGCGCGGCAGCCATGCGGGCGCGGCGTGCGGCTGCCCGTACCAGCGGCGATATGCGTCGCCGGAATGCAATCGAAAGTCCGCCGATAGGTCGATCAGGTGACCGGCCAGACCGGCATAGGCTTCGATATCCTGCTGTACTTCCCCGTGCGGCCGGGCCAGGATCAGCACGTCGGCCGCGTCCAGCGCTTGAGGCGCGACAAAATTGGGCAGCCCCTGGCCGCGCAGGTTGGGATGGGCGGCATGCGCCGGCTGCCCGGCGCGAGAACGGGAGACGATCTGACCGATCTCCACATCCGGATGTCCGTGCAGCAGCCGGAGCATTTCCCCTCCGGCATAGCCGGCAGCGCCGACGATCGTTACCCGGGGCGTCACGGCTACGCGCTTGCCGGAACGGCCATGGCCTGCTCCGCTTGTCGCAGGGCGTAATCGACGATCAGCCCCGGCAGGTCGACGCCCGTCAGCGGCACCGTGGAGTGGAATTCCATGGTGTGGTTCACCTCATTAACCAGCAGCCCACGCACCGGGTCTTCGAGCAGATCAATGGCAAGCACACCGCCGCCGACGGCGGTCGCGGCGGCCTGACAGAGCGTGTGCAGCTCCGGCGTAACCGGGCATTCACTCGCGACGGCGCCGCGCGCGGTGTTCGTGATCCAGTGCTCTGACTCGCGATAGATCGCAACCGGCGTCTGGTCGCCGACGACAAACGCGCGGATGTCTCGCCCCGGCTTGTCGATGTATTCCTGCAGGAAATAAACCTGTTGCCCCGCGTCGCCGAGAAACTTGCGTTGCTCAAACACAGCTTCGGCTGCGTCGCGGTCGTTGATGCGCGCTACCATGCGCCCCCACGACCCCTGCACCGGCTTGACCACATAGGGATAGCCCAGCGTCGCGCCCAGTTCCACAGCCGCCTCCGGCGTGAAGGCCAGACCCGCACGCGGCTGCGGCACGTTGGCGCGCGCGAGCGCGCCCATCGTGGCCGCCTTGTCGCTGCAGGTCGCCATCACCGGATAAGCGTTGATCGTCGGCACGCTCCAAGCATTGAGGGTTTGGGCGGCGTATAGTCCGCGCGTGGTGCTCAGGCTGCGCACGAACACCAGGTCGTACACGCGCCAGGGCTCCGGGCTTGCCAGATCGAAACTGGCCTGACTATCCGGCAGGCGATCGTGATCCAGCCCGCGCGCTTCGAGCGCTGCGAACAGCCATTTCTCTTCAATGCGCAGGCGCGTGAAGAGCACGCCCAGGCGCATTATTCGCCCCAGTCCTCGGCTTCTTCCGGCGCGAGCGCGATCTGCAGCGGCGACAGGTTGCGTATTTCCAACTCGACTCCGCAATCGTTGCACACCAGAATCTCGCCCAACTCGGCTGCCGAGAGCTGGACTGGTCCCAGACATTCCGGACATTCGGTGGAAGTTGTGACAGTCGTATACATGGTTGGTTCCCTTTCTGCAGGCCAGGAAGCCCACAAACAAAAAACCCCGCCGATTGGCGGGGCTGACATGCACCTGACGATCTCAGGCGAATTTGTGGCTTTGTCTGCTCAGTCGTTGCAACGGAAACAGGCCAACCCCGCAAATATGGGCCTGGCCTTCTTGGAATCCTTCTGCTTTATACAATCTAAGCACGGAGCCATAACGGCTTGATTATCGGCGATCCGGCGGCGAAGGCAATGTGCAGTTTGCCATAACTCCACCCCACCTGATATGGTCGCGTTCCACAAATCATCGGGCGCTGGTTGGGAGAATAGCAGCCTGTACAGCGGCGACCATGCCCGTATTGGCAGCTTTGCACGATGACACGGCGTGTGACGCCCGTTATATTCAAGCCGACAACCGTATAGTTCATTGCGTTGACGAGGAAGAGTAGACGCCTGCCGCCCGGACCAGAGAGCGGGGAACTGGTGTGACCCCCGCCCGGAAGCGGCGTCGAATGGGCCTCTGAGCTGCTAGGCGAACGGATTCGCGCGGCCTCCAATCCGCCCGGTGCACGCACCGATAGTCCCACTAGCCGACGCCGGAAGCGGCACCGTTATCACAGCCGAGGGTATCGTCTGTGCGGGGAGTCCAAGCCCCAGGCGGACCGTACCTGTCAATGAGTGAGACTGGTTGATCCCTTCGTGTCTGACGAAGGGGTTTTTCTTTTCCGGTCTAAGTTGGGTGGCACCACGAGAAATCCCTCTCGTCCCAAGAATGGACGAGAGGGATTTTCTGTTATTGCTTGACCGCGAAATGGCGCAATAAATGCAAAACACAGACACGCTTGTCGGTACGCCGACGACGGTAACGACCTTGACTCCGCTGCTGCGCGAAATCGACGCCGACCTGGAGACGCCCGTATCGGTTTACCTGAAGCTATCCAGCGAAGGGCCTGCTTTCTTGTTAGAGAGCGTGAGCGGCGGCGAACGCGTCGGGCGCTACTCATTTGTCGGCCTGAGACCGCGCGCCGCGTTTATCATCGACGGGAGTAATGTGTTGTACTGCCACGGGTGCGGGCTGTCCCACCGAGAAACCCTCGCTGGCAATGAACCGTTGGACGTTCTGCGTGAAATGCTGCAGCGCCATCACCTCGAATCCACACACGGCCTGCCGCGCCTCGTCGGTGGCCTGGTAGGTTATCTCAGCTATGACGCAGCCCGCTTTTTTGAGCCTACACTACGACCGCCACTACACACATTACCGGACGGTATCTTCCTGCTCACGGATACGCTGGTCGCATTTGATCACGCCCGCGCACGCGTGCTCGCTATCGCCCACGCCTACGGCAATACGCCCGCAGCGCACAAGGAGGCTGTAGCCCGCCTCGACGCGATTGAAAGGCGACTGGCGCAACCCCGGCCAAAGACGGCGCCGGCCGGAGCCTTCAAACCACACCAACAGCTTTCGCACGATCAAGCCGCCTTCGAAGCCATTGTCACTCGCGCGAAGGAACATATCGCGGCCGGGGACATATTTCAGGTTGTGCTCTCGCAGCACATCACGCGACACACGCCGGCGCAGGCCTTTTCCATCTATCGCGCCCTACGCCGGTTGAACCCTTCACCCTATATGTTTTTCTTCGATTTCGGCGGTTTGACGCCGGAGCCGCTGTCTTT
>JBHHUI010000221.1:0-5514 GCA_046753805.1 Anaerolineales bacterium | reverse complement strand
CCCTGACGGGGCTACGCTTCGTCTCGCGCTCAGCGCGAGGCTCGACCAGCGAACTACGCAACTCCTAAAGGGGATTGCAGTCCGGTTCGCTATAACCGCCGCAAAGCAGCCTGCGCGGCGTGGTAGCCGCACATGCCATGCACGCCGCCGCCGGGCGGGGTAGACGACGAACAGAGGAAGATGCGCGGGTTCGGCGTGGTGTATGGTGAGCGACGCGCGACCGGCCGCGTGAAGAGCTGCCCGAGGTCCTGTACGCCGCCGAGGATGTCGCCGCCCACATAGTTGGGATTGTACTGCTCCATCTGCGCGGCGTTATGCGTCGCCCGCGCGAGGATCAGGTCGCGGAAGCCGGGGGCAAAACGCTCGACCTGGTTCTCGATCGCGTCCGTTATATCCTGCGTCGAACCGGCCGGCACGTGGCAATAAGCCCAGCCGGTATGCTTTCCGGCCGGCGCGCGCGAAGCGTCGAACAAGCTCTGCTGCGCCAGCAGCACATACGGCCGCTCGGGATGTTCGCTGCGGCCGACCGCGCGCTCGGCCGCCGCGATCTCCGGCAGTGTGCCGCCCACGTGCACGGTGGCCGACTGTGCAATCTCCGCGTTGCGCCATGGGATCGGCCCATCGAGCGCCCAATCGATCTTGAACACGCCGACGCCGTAACGGTAGCGCCTCAGCCGTTTGCCGTATCCCGCCGGCAGCTCGTCGCCGGCAATCTGCAGCAGCTGGCGTGGGGTCACATCGAACAGGTAGGCACGCGCCGACGGCAATTCGTCGAACGACTCCATAAAGCGGCCGATGACGATCTCGCCCCCCAGACGTTGCAGGTAGGCCGTCAGCGCGTCGGCGATGGATTGCGATCCCCCGCGCGCTAGCGGCCAGCCGACCGCGTGCGCGCTCGCCGCCAGTACGACGCCGAAGGCAGCCGTGAGCGGCGTTTCGAGCGGCAGCAGTGAGTGCCCGGCCATGCCCGCAAAGACCGCGCGGGCGCGCGGGCCGCGAAAGATCGTTTCCGCCAGCGCCCGCGCCGGCCAGAGCGCGCGCAGCCCGAAGCGCATCATCGCCGCCGGCCGGCGCGGCAGCAACCGCAGCGGCCCGAGCAGGTCGGTCATCAGACCACTCCAGTTATCGATCATGGGACGCAGCAGGTGGCTGTAGCGCCGTCCGTCCGCGCCCAGACAATCCGCCGTCTCGTCCATCGAGCGGCGCACGAAGACGGCCTCGCCATCGTCGAGCGGGTGCGCGAGCGAAACCGGCGGGAATATCCATTCCAATCCATATTTGTCGAGCGGGAGGTGGCGGAAGAAGGGCGAGCTGACGCCGAGTGGGTGGATGGCCGAGCAAATGTCGTGGACGAAGCCGGGCAGGGTCAACGCGGCGGAGCGCGTGCCGCCGCCAACCGTATCCCGCCCTTCCATTACCAGAACCGAGCAGCCGGCGCGCGCCAGCGTGACGGCTGCAGCAAGGCCATTCGGGCCAGCGCCGACGACGACGGCGTCATATTCGTAGCGATTGGATCGTATCAACGAAAGCGACGGCTGACTGCCGACAGCCGACCGCGGTCAGCCGTCAGCGGTCGTTTCTAGCGCTTGAAAATTTTCCGCGCCATCAATACCGGCATATACAGCGCCGTGCGCATGCCGGCATTCTTGAAGATGTTCCCGGCTTTGCCCCACTGCACCTTCGGGTCCACAAGCGTGACCTGCTGGGTCACATGGGCGTTTGCCAGACCGAAGTGCGCCGCCAATTGTCGCAGCGTATGGCGCCAGAACTCGTCCTCGGTTTTGTGTCCGATGCCGAGACGAAAACCCAATTCATAGATGGGGTCATTGGCGCGAATGAGGGCCTGGATCTGCGCCTCGGTGGCGCCCTCGGACTCCAGGGCGCTGAACGTGATCCAGCCGCCGAACATGTGGCCTTCCGGAGTCATGAATGTGAACGAGACGTCGTCGGCATAGATGACCATAACGCCCGTGGAGAGGCGCATACCGCCGGGGGCAGCCACGTCGATGACGCCCACTTCGCCGGGGGCGATGCCGGTGAGCGGCGCGAAGAAGCGGTTGCCCTCTGGCCAGAATTCGGGGAAGTGCTCTTTCCAGGCCTCTATCAGGTCGGCCGGCGAGACCGTCACGCCGCTGAGGCGCACGCGGTACGTTTTCTGCCACATCTGCCCGAAACCCTGCAACGGGCCGGTGAGCTGCCGCCCTTCGACGTTGATGCCGATCGCGCCCTTGGGCAGCTCGCCCACCTTGAGCCGGTCGACGGGTTTGGCCCACACACCGTCGCGCGCGTTGGATTCATTTGAGGACGACCTGTCAGTGTTCATGTTCTCCTCGATTCAGCAAGCAGTAGCCAGTGTCCAGAACCAATACGGATTACTGAATACCGCTTACTGCACAGCCGCCAGCGCCTCGGCCTCGTCGCCATAAATATTGATGGCCTCATTCAAGCGCGTGAGTTGAAATATCTCTTTGTAATGGTCCGTCAGACCGTACGCGAGCAGCCGCCGCTGCTGGCGCTGCACGCGGATGAGCATTGTCACCAGCAGGCCGATGCCGGAACTGTTCATGTACTCCAGGTCGACGAAATTGAGCACAATCGCCCGCGCGCCGTCGCTCGTCGCTTCAGCGTAGGCGTCCATGAGTTGGTTCTCAGCAAACCCGTTCACCTCGCCGGCAATATCTATTACGCTTACATTGGCGTCAGGCTTGCGCACTATGAGCTTGACATTGGGTGCAGACATCGAATACCTCCTCGCTAACCACAGCGTCGCCGGAATATGTAGCCCCGCTGCGCTAATCCAGATCGCGCACCGCGTTGGCTTCGTCTGTGTGAATGTGCATGAAGTCGGACAGGCGCGTGATCTGGAATATTTCCACGTAGTGATCGCTCAGGCCGAAAGCGGAAACCTTGCGGCGGTCTTTGCGGGCGCGGGCTAGCAGCCCCACAATCAGCGCGATGCCGGTGCTGTTGATGTAGTCAACCCCGCCAAAGCTCAACACGACGGTCCTGACGCCGTCTTGAGCGGCTTCGTCGTACGCAGCATTTAACGCTTCTTCGGCGGCGGCATTGATCTCGCCGTGTAGATCGAGGATGGCGACAGGGTCCATGCGCCGCACTGCGACCCGGAAAGTGCTTTCGACAGGTTGTGTCAGCATAGGTTTATCCTTCCAGCTGCATGATCAATTCAATAGTGTGGTGGGCGCCGTCCGACTGGGTGTGCATCTCATCCACCATGTTCTTGATGAGGAACAGGCCCCACCCGCGCGGCGACTGCTCGCCCGCCAGTTTGGCGTCCAGGTCTGGAGTGGCCGCTTCCGGGATGGAGGCGTCGCCGCCATAGTCGGTGATACGAACCTTGAGCGCAGCCCGCGAACGCAGTATCTGCAGCTGCACCGGTTTATCAGCGTCGTAGCTGTTGCCGTGTTCCATCGCGTTCATGGTCGATTCGGCTACGGCCGTCTTGAGTTTCTCCAGGCGCGGGGCGTCCAGACCAATCTCGGCGACCCGGTCGGCCACACGCGCCATTGCTTCGCGTTCATTGCCGGGCGCGCTGGGCAAGTCGAATTCTTCCAACAGTTGCCAGGCAGCCTCGGCATCTGCGGCGCCCCCGCCGGCCCCGGAGCGCTGCAATACCACAAATGTCGCGTCGTCTTCCTGATCCCAATCGGGGCCGGTGAACTGGCGCAACTCATCGAGCAGATATTCGATCAAAGCCGGCCCGCCGGGATGGGCGGCCAATTGTTCGCGCAAACGCGGAAAACCATACATCTCGCGGTCGGGCGCGTGTGCTTCCACAAGACCGTCGCTGTAGAAAAGCACGCAATCGCCCGGCCCCAACACGATCTCTTTTTCTTCGTAGTCCATTCCGGACATGAGGCCGAGCGGCATGCCGGTCGCACGCAACTCGACCACGCCGTCGGCGCGGCGACAGTAGGGTACGTCGTGCCCGGCGTTGGCATACAACAGGCGACCGCTGGCCGGCTCCAGCAGCGCGTACAAGCAGGTCACGAACATCTTGGGTGGAATGTCGTCCACGAGTACATCATTGACGCGCTCGAGGACCGCCCGGGGTGTTTCCAGCCGCTCGGCAGCGGCGCGCAGCATGCTGCGGGTGGTGGCCATTACCATGGCGGCCGGGATTCCTTTGTCGGTCACGTCGCCGATGACGATGCCAACCCGCCCGTCCGGAAAATTGAGAAAATCGTAAAAGTCGCCGCCCACGGCGCGCGCCGGCTGATAGTGCGCGGCCACCTCCCAGCCTTGCAGCTGGGGGGCTTCCTGCGGCAGCAGCGTCTGCTGAATGAGGCTGGCAACGCGCATCTCGTGTTCGATGCGCTCGCGCTCGCGGGCTTCGGCCTGCTGTTGCCGGACCAGTTGCGCCACGCGCAGCGCGGGGGCCGCCTGGGTCGCCAGATTCGCCAGCAACCGCCGGTCATCCGACGAGTATTCCTGCTCGCTCAGACGCGGCCCCATGTTGATCACGCCTACCAGTTCGCCCTGGCTTACGAGAGGAATCGTCAGCTTGACCCCGGATTCTTTCATCCGCTGCACTGCCGGCGAGTCGAGGGCCAGCTTGTCCACCTTGACCGCCCCCGGCGAACTCAAGAAGAATGGGATGACGGGATCGTTGGGTGCGATGTCGACCGGCTCCGTCACGACCGTCCGGGACTCCAGCGCCACGGACGGCTCGGCGTCGGTCCGGCTGCGCTTGCTGCCGCCGAACACCTTCCATAGACTCTGTAATTTTGTAGTCATGTGATCTCCAGTGTATAGACCCAACGTCCTGAAATCGTTACGAGGAGCGTTACGAGGCATTAAGGGTTGCGGAGCATGATACCCATGATAAAATAGCCACTAAGATAGCCATCTGGAGGGCCTCGTGCTAAAAAGTTATTCGATCGCCGAAGCACGCGACAAGTTTACGTCCATATTGCGTGAGGTCGAGCGCGTTTCTGCCATCCAGCTGACTCGGCGCGGCAAGCCTGTCGCCATCCTTCTTTCGATAAAAGAATACAGACGGCGGGAGGCCGGCCAGAAGACCTTCTGGAATGCATATACAGCGTTTCGCAGCAAGGTTGACCTGGCCAAACTTGCGATTGAGCCGGGCACGTTTGCAGACGTGCGCGACAGTTCTCCGGGACGCACGGTGAGCTGGTGAACCTGAGATTCCTGCTCGACACGAACATTCTCTCCGAGCCATTACGCCCAAAGCCAGACGCGCAGGTCTTGCAGCGCCTGCAAGCCCATCAGGATGAAATCGCCGTCGCTTCGGTCGTGTGGCACGAATTGCTATTCGGCTGCTATCGTCTGCCGGAATCCGCCAAGCGCACAGCTATCGAAACGTACCTGTTCGAAGTGGTCGCGCCTTCTTTCCCAGTTCTACCCTACGATTCCCGGGCAGCCGAGTGGCACGCCAAAGAACGCGCCCGGCTGACAAATTTGGGAAAGACACCGCCATTCACAGATGGCCAGATCGCAGCTGTCGCTTCCGTAAACGACCTCGCTCTGGTGACG
>JBHHUI010000220.1:0-5519 GCA_046753805.1 Anaerolineales bacterium | reverse complement strand
AAACGGACAGCACCCACGTTAGAGAAGGAGTCAGACGGCGCGCCGTTTCTGCGCGTAATCACTGGACCCGTCGTCGACAGGGTCTACCAACTTGGCCTCGCTACCTCCATCGGCGCAAGCCCTGAAAATGACATCGTGCTAGCCGATGATTATGTCAGCGGCATGCATGCGCGCATCGACCGCGAGGGCGTAGATTATCTGCTGCGCGACCTAAAGAGTACGAATGGCACGATCGTCAACGATCGGGAACTCACCCCTTATGTGCCGCACACCTTAACTCCCGGCGATGTGATCGAGGTCGGCGACACACGCCTGGAGTTTACGATGGATTGAGTGGCGGCTTGCGGCAATATCTGCGCAGTGCTGTCCGTGCATCGGAACTCTGGTTCGAGCCCGGCGGGGTGGCAATGCGCGATTCGGAAGGACGGCACAAACGCGGAACGTCACGACAAAATGGCGCGGAGCGCGTTTATTAATTGGCACTAATGCACAGAAGGGGTCGATTACGCCGTCAGCCAGCCCTTTACAAACGCAATCGTCTCGCGCACGACAGCGTAGGTGCGCGGAGTATCCTCGAAGATGTCGAAGCCATGCCCACCGTCGGCGTGGTTGAAGAGGTCGAACGACACGCCGACCCGCAGGGCCTCGGTCACGAAGGTGTCAATCGAGACATTGATCTCCGCCTGATCTTGACCCGCGCGGGCGATCAGCAACGGCGGCAGGCGCTCTCCATGGACGCGCAAATAGGTGAGCGGCGAGTGCCGCTCCAGAGCGTCCGGCGATACATGCGGCAATTCGTCTTGCAGATGCGTTAGGTCGAGATAGCCATAGTACGCTACCATACAGCGCACGTAGGCAGGCAGTTCGCGCAGTGCGGCGTTCAGCCCGTACGGCACGCCGGCCGAGACGGCCCAGATGCACAGGCGGTCGCCGTCGATGCCCCACTCTCCAGCGGAGGCGCGCACGAATGCAATCGCATCGTCGATATCCTCCGCAATGTCGTCCATGCGCGTAAGCGCGTGCGTCGAGCGGTGGCAAAAGGTTACGGCGGCAAGCCCGGAGGCGGCCATTAGCTGGCCGTAGGAGACGTACTGCCCCCACTCGCGCGCGTGCAGCAGATCAGATTCGGGGCCATCCCCATGCACGAACATTACGACGGGAGGCGGCGCATCCAGCGGCGCGCACGGCGTGTACACGTCCAGCAACCATTCGACGTCGCCCACCATCTTGTAGGCGACAGTCAACACATCGGCGGCGGACTCCATGCCGGGTAGAGAGTAGACGACGCGATTTTTGTGGATTTCAGATAGCTCAGACATGACGATTGGAAACTAACGCAAACACTCACACGTACCCGCCAGCCAGCGCACGATAAGAACTGTTGACATCACCTGCAATCTCCGCTTTGGCCGCGACGATCAACCAAACGCCGGCAACTCGACCACCTCGCCGTCGATCTCGACCAGCCAGTGCGGTTGCCAGGCGACGCCGAACAGGTCAACCGAGATGTTTTTTTTCAACGGCGTAATTCGAAGTTCTTCGATTTCTTCGGCCACATCAGCCCATTGGTCGTTCAGGTCTTCGAGCGCTTCCTCAAGTTCCGCCTGCAGTTCCTTCAGGTCCTCGGAGTATTCTTCGATGGCTTCCAACGACTCTTCCACGTCGGCTTTCGCCTTGGCCGTCATTCGCCGCTTTGAAAGCGACGACGAGACGCCGGAACGGCTGCGCCGTCCGCTGATGAGGTTGAGAAGCGTCTCGCCATGTTTGGCGAACTCCTCAATCTTGCGCGCCCGCAGCTCGGCCTCGTCTTCGGATAGTTCGCGTTCTTCGCGCGCCAGCTTGTCTTTGATCCGATCGATTTTCTTCTCGAACTTCTCAGACAACTTGTCGGCGGCATTGTCATAGGCCTCGCGCGCGGCCTCGGAACACATTTGCCGGAACTGCGCGCGCGAGGTGCCGGGCTTGGCTACCACACCAAGTTTCGGGTTGCTCATCAAGGTCAGCGCAGCCGAATTGTAGATGTAATCGACGAAGTCTTTTTCCAGCGGTCTGACCTTTTTCGCATCGGTCAGCAATGCGTCCAACTCGTCGAAACTGGCGTTGGCCGCAGTCGCGCGCGGCAGGTTGCGCGCATCGACCCCACGCGCGGAGAAATCTTCCCAGCGCACCATGCCACGCTTGTCCGGATCGGGCACGAAGGCCGTGACGACCTGCTGCGCGTCGATGTCGTGTTTGCGATCCAGGAAGCGCGCCGTGGCTTGCGCCAGCAGACCGGGTTTGTAGATCAATCCAAACGGACGCGCCACGGCGGCCGACTCGCTGCGCCCGGCGCTTTTCATCGCCTCCGAAAGCGTGAGATTGTTCGGCAGGAAGTACTCTTGCAGGCCGGATGGCACGGCCGGACGGGTCTTGGAATACGCGGCCAGCGGGTCGATCGGCTCCGCCTCCAGCGGAGCGGCTGCTCCCGAAGAGACGGGCCGGGCCTCACGGACGGCAGTGCGGCTTCCCCCCGCCCCACCGGTCGCGCCCACCAGAGCGTTCAAGTCTGCCAGTTGGTTGCGCGTCAGCGGCCCGGCCAGGTAGCTCATCGCCCAACGCGTTTGGAAGAGCGCGGGTTTCTTTTCGTGGACGTTATGGGCGAGGAAAACACGCTTGCCGAGCGAGGAGATAAGCTGCTCAGCTTTGGCCCTGTCGAACCCGGCGGCGGCCGATGTCAGCCCATCCAGCAGCCGGTCGCGGTCCTGGTCAGTCTGCAGCTTGCCGATGAACCACGTACCTACATTGGAGATGGCTTTGTAATCCACGTCCACCGGATTCTGTGTGGCCAGCACCAGTCCCACGCCGAAGGCTCGCGCTTGCTTGAGCAGGCGCAACATCGGCTCTTTGGAGGGGGGATTGGCGACCGGCGGCAGGTAACCAAAGATTTCGTCAAAGTACACCAGTGCTCGGAGCGAGGTGGAGCCGCTCTGCGCACGCATCCACGTCTCGACCGCCGAGAACAGAAGCGTGACGAAGAACATACGCTCCGATTCGGACAGGTGCGCGATATAAAAAATACTGTGACGCGGTCGGCCGTCGGAGGTATAGAGGAGCGTCTGGATGTCGAGCGGCTCGCCCTGAACCCAGGCCTGAAACGAGGGCGCGGCCAGGATGTTGTTCAGACGCATCGCCAGTTCGAAGCGTTCTTTCTGCGGAAAGAACTGTTCAATGTCGAATACGCCCAGCTTTTCAAACGGCGGCGTCTGTGTCTGCAGAATGAGCTCGCCGAGGTCGAGATCAGCGCCCTGCGACCAGGCCCGCTCAAAGATGTTCGCCAGCAGGATATGCTCGCGCGCTGTGACCGGGTCGATATCGGTCAGCCCCGCAAGGCCGAGGATGGCGGTCACGGTGCCCGTAATGCGCTCGCGGAGCACTTCTTCGTTGCCCGCCCAGGGAATGCCCGGCACGCGCAGCGAGGCCAGGATGCTCACCGGCAGTCCGGATTCGGACCCCGGGCTGTACACGGCAAACGAGGCGCTGTCGCTGAGCTTCTGCAGCCGATCAGCTCCGATGCCCCAATCGGCGAGACCGTTTTTCCACAACGCCGCCGTGTCGGCGGCCGCCTGCGAGACGGTTTTGTCCTCCCGCCGGGCCGCGTCCGGATCGATCCACGGCTCGAAGTCAGCGGCCGATTGGTCCGGAAAATGCAGCAGCAGGTTGGTGATGTCGCCCTTTGGATCGATGAGCAGCGCCGGGAGGTTGTTGAGCGCGGCTTCCTCCATCAGGTCGATGCACAGGCCGGTCTTGCCGGAACCGGTCATGCCCACCACGAACGCGTGTGTGGTCAGGTCGATGGGATCGTATGTGTAAGCTTCATCCGTGGCCTTGCCAGAACCAGATGCGACCCTGCGACCAAGATAGAATTTACCGGAGTAATCTACTACTGCCATCGTGTGGAACGCCTCAATAATGGCTGTTTGGGATGCGGGGTGGTGATTATACTATGCACGCCGCCCGGTATAATAGCGCAGCTGGCCTGTCACCGACAGCGCTCGACAATTCCACCAACAACGGTGACACGGGGGAACGTTTCTTACCCTGATGGAACGTCCAATTTGGGCCTACAAAGTTGAAACGCCCGGCACGTGGGAGGATTACGTGAGCGCGATCCGCGTGTTCCCGGACCGGGTTGAATATACGCTCGGTTGGCGGGAGCCTTCGCATCATGCAATCAGGGCAGAGAACATCATCGCCATCCGGCGGGGCACCCTGTCGATGAAAAACATCATCACGATCACGACTCCGGAATGGCCCCCGCACGAACTGGTCGCCGCCTGGGATCGACAGACTCAAGAAGCATTCATCTACGCCGTGAAACAGGTGATGAAGGGCGACGCCGATTGAGACGCGCGAAACAACTGCGCGGAGGCGCGTTGGTCGTATCGGCCATGATACGACGGAACTGGACTGATCCAAAGCCCGGACCCGCGCTTGCAATGGCGCCGGAACTTCTCGAAAAACGGTTGCATTCTGCTGGAGGCGGCGTTACACTACGATGCATTCCACTGGTCCGATAGGAACCCCATGACGACAGACTCAACAGCCAATAATCTCGATCTTTCGCTGCTTGACGAGGTGCTGGATCCGCTCGCGCCCCAGGGACGAACGGCGCTGCTGCCGGCGCTCCATGCTGCCCAGAGCATCTACGGCTACTTGCCGGAAGCGGTAGCTGCCCGGGTGGGGCGCAAATTGCGCGTGCCGCTGGCCGAAGTCTACGGTGTGATCGATTTTTTCACCATGCTCTACCGCGAGCCGGTCGGGCGACAGGTCGTAATGGTGTGCGGCGATCCGGCGTGCTCGCTGAAAGGCGGCCACAACGTCCTCGCGAGCCTTTGCGAATCTCTGGCGATCAAACCCGGCGAAACGACGCCGGACGGTGATTGGACGGTAGCGCGCGCGCCCTGTCTGGGCCTGTGCGAACACGCGCCTGCGGTGCTCGTGAATGAAGTGGCGCTTTCGAATGTGCCGGAAGACGATGCAGATGCAATCCTCGGCCTCAAAACCGCCCGGGCGCGCGGCGTGGTTGGCGGCGATTTGCGCATCCTCACCAAGAACTGCGGCACCGGCAAACCGACCAGTCTGAAAGACTATGTATCGGGCGGTGGCTATGCTGCCGTGGAAAAGGCCCTGACGGAGATGACGCCAGCCGACGTGATCGCCGCCGTCAAGGAAGCCGGCCTCGTCGGGCGCGGCGGCGCAGCTTTTCCAACCGGGGTTAAATGGGAAGGCGCGGCGAACGCCGCCGGCGACGCGAAATATGTCATCTGCAACGCAGACGAATCGGAACCGGGCACATTCAAAGATCGCATTCTCATGGAAGACGATCCCCATAGCACGCTCGAGGGGATGATCCTGGCCGGTTACGCCATCGGTGCGAACGAAGGGTACCTATATATCCGAGGCGAATACCACCGCGCAGCCGAAATACTATTGGCAGCGATTGCCGAGGCCACGGAGGCCGGTTTCCTTGGCGCGAACAT
>JBHHUI010000219.1:0-5525 GCA_046753805.1 Anaerolineales bacterium | reverse complement strand
GACGCCCTCTCCGACTGTCACGCAGACGTCGACCGCCTCGAATACACCCACGGCGACGAATACCGGAGCGGCCACCCAGACCGAAACGGCTACGCAGACCGAAACGGCTACGCAGACCGAGACGGCTACGCAGACCGAGACGGCATCGAATACGCCGATGGCCAGCGCGACGGCCACGGATACACCGCTGGCGACCGCCACGCCGTAACCGGCTCCGCTTATGGATTTGCGCGAACATCTCACGGCGCTTTGCACAACCCCCGGCCTGTCGGCTTACGAAACCCCGGTGCGGGCCTTGATCGAGGAGACGTGGCGACCGTGGGTGAACGAAATCGACGGCGATCGCCTGGGCAGCCTATGGGGCATCCGCCACGGCAGTGGGCGCGAGCCGCGACGGCGCATCATGCTGGCGGCGCACATGGACGCCATCGGTATGATGGTGCGCCGGGTCCAGGACGGTTTTTTGGAATTGACCGCGATTGGCGGCATCGACGACCGCGTGCTGCCCGGATCGCTCGTCGAGGTACACGCCGCCGGCAGGGCCAAGCCGCTCGCGGGCGTGGTGGTCAGCATCCCACCGCATCTCCAGAAAAGCGCGAACCGTTCGGATGTGACGCCGCTTGGCAAGTTGTACGTAGACGTGGGGCTGCCCACCGCCGATGTTGCGCGCGCCGTCCACATCGGCGATCTGGTTACGTTTGCACAGCCGCCCACCGCGCTGGGCGACGGCATGCTCGTCGCCAATTCGCTCGACAACCGCGCCGCGGTCGCCACGCTCTCGCGCTGCCTGGAGGCGTTGCAGGGTCGGCCGCACGAATGGGATGTCGTTGCGGTCGCAACGGTGCAAGAAGAAGTAACATACGGCGGCGCGTTTTCATCCACGTTCGGCATCCAGCCAGACATTGCGATTGCGATAGACGTCACCTGGGCGCGGCAGCCCGGATTGCAAGCGTGGCAGACATTCATATCTGGTGAGGGACCAACGGTGGGCTGGGGCCCAAACCAGCATCCAAAATTGCATGCACTGCTGCAGGATACAGCGCGCGAACTGGAACTGCCGCTGCACCAGGAATTCCTGCCTCGGCCCGGCGGCACAGATTCGTTTGCGATTCAGATCAGCCGCGCCGGTATTCCCACGGCCGATATCGGTTTGCCGCTCAAGAACATGCACACGCCGGTGGAAATGGTGTCACTACGCGACCTACAGCGCGCCGCGCGGCTGATCGCAGAATTTATTACGCGGCTCAACGGAGAAACGATGGCCAAGCTGGCGCTCGACGGCGCAGAAGAGAGCGAGCGTGAGAGTTAGAGCACACGAGCCAATCTCGGAGCTCTGGCCTCCAAGCTTTATTCTTTAACGAACACAATGGGTGAAACTGAAAGCAAGCGCCGCAGCAAAACGAAGGCGAAGACGAAGCCCCGTTCCCAGAGGCGGCGCGCGCGTCTACCAAAGGCGTTCGTCGCGCGCCTGCAGCAGCTCTCAGAAGCGGTGAGCGTCTCCGGGGACGAGGGCGCAGTGCGCCGGATCGTACTGGATGCGATCGCGGGCCACGCCGACGACATTACAGTTGACACACTCGGCAACGTGTTCGCCACGCGCAAAGGCCGGGGTCGCATGCATGTCCTGGCGGCTGCGCACATGGACGAAGTGGGCGTGATGATTGTGGAGATCGATGGCGACGGCTTGTTGCGGTTCGCGCCCATCGGTGGGCTGGACCCGCGCGTGTTGATCGGCAAGCCCATGTGGATCGGACCGGACAAAACGGCGGGCGTTATCGGGGCGTCGCCTGTACACCTGCTCCGGCGCAGCGAACAGAACAGCGCCCCCAAAATAGACCGCCTGCGGATTGACATCGGCGCAGCGAATAAAGAGGCGGCCGGTCGCGCCGTCCGACCGGGTGACTGCGCTACATTCGCCATGCCTTTTGCCAATCTCGGTTACACATTACGCGGCAAGGCGCTCGACGACCGCGTCGGCGTTGCCATCCTGATCGAGCTATTGCGGAGCGGCCCGCTGCCGTATCGTTTCACGGCCGCATTCACGGTGCAGGAAGAAGTCGGCTTGCGCGGCGCGCGGGTGGCGGCCAATGCTACTGAACCAGCGGCAGCGATCGTGCTCGAGGCAACGCCGGCGAACGACCTGCCGCCGGAGGTCGAGGGCGAGGAGAACGTACGCTACAACACGCGCCTCGGCCTTGGACCGGCGTTGTCGCTGGCGGATGCCGCCACCCTGCACGACCGGCGGCTGACCCAGCATTTTGAGCATGTTGCGGGCAAGGCCGATATTCCATTCCAATTCCGGCAGCCGGGCGGCGGCGGGAATGACGCCGGCGCGATCCAGCGCTCCGGCGCGGGTGTGCCCTCGATTGGAATCTCGGTGCCCGCCCGCTACATCCATTCGCCCGCTGCGCTTATCGCCGCCCACGATGTAGCCAACACCATCAAACTTGTCCGCGCCGGATTAGAGGCGCTTACACCGAATATTCTCAAGCGGGCCTGACACTGCCTGCCGCTGCCGGCGTTGGAGATGGATTCGTGAAAGCACAGATAAAGAAGTACGTCGAAGCCTACGGCCCCTCCGGATTTGAAGACTCCATTCGCGAGATGATCCGCGCCGAAATTCGCGGCCTCCCGGATTACATCACGGTAGATGGCATTGGCAATCTGATCGGCGTGATCAAGAAGCAGTCCAAATCAGGCAAGAAGGTTCTGCTCATCGCGCACATGGACGAAATCGGCGTCATTGTGACGCATGTGGACGAACGCGGGTTCTGCCGCTTTTTGCCGCTCGGCGGCGTGTCGCCGCTCACCTGCGTGGGCGGGCGCGTGCGGTTCGAAAACGGCGCCATGGGCGTCATCGGACTGGAGAAACGCGACAACACGGCCTCGGTCCCGAGTTTTGAGCAACTGTTCATTGATGTCGGTGCAACCAGCCGCGACGACTGCCCCGTGCAGGTGGGCGCCGCCGCCGGTTTCTACCGTCCCATGGATGAGGTCGGCTCGCGGCTGACGGCCAAGAGCATGGACGATCGCATCGGCTGCGTGGTGCTATTGCAGGTGCTCAAAGCGCTCAAGCGCACGCCGCACGAGGTGGCCTTTGTCTGGAGCGTGCAGGAAGAAGTGGGCACGCGCGGGGCCGGGCCGGCCGCGTACGGCTTCGACCCGGACGTGGCGGTTGCCGTCGACGTGACGCTCACCGGCGACACGCCGAAAGGTTTGAAGATGGACGTCGCGCTGGGCGCGGGGCCGGCGATCAAGATTCGCGATTCCGGAATGCTCGCCGATCCGCGCGTAGTGCGATTGCTGCGCGAGGCGGCCGAGGCGGCAAAGTTGCCGTATCAGATGGAGATATTGGAACGCGGCACCACGGACGCGCGACCGATCCAGGTCACCCGACTGGGAGTCCCGGCCGGCGTGGTCTCGATCCCCTGCCGCCATATCCATACCCCGTCCGAGATGGTCGACGTCAACGACGTAAATGGTGCGATTGAACTGCTCCTGTCGTTCCTCAAGCGGCCAATTGAGTTGTGAGAGGCACGTGCGCCTCCAGCCAGGCGCCGCGCCCGGTGGCGGGAGCACCGCCGCGAGGACTGGCGCAAGCAAGGATACGCTCAGCAATCACTACGATCCCGGTCGGAACAAGCTCATCGCCAAAGATACCAGCGCAAGCACGACGTAAACCACTCCGAGCCAGGAGAAGTGCTCAAAGCGCCAGGTCCGCAGCGCTGCATTGAAGTCGGCCAGGAAGGCGTGATAGTCGGGGATAGCGCGCCTGTTCGTAAAGCGCAGAACACCCGTGTACATCGCCTGCTGGAAAGTGATGCGTATCGCTCCACCCGCCTCGGTCAGCAGGATACTGGTGCGGCTTTCTTCATATGCGACGCCTTGCATGCGCAACGCTACGCCAAGACCCTCGTACAATATGGCTTCTGTGATGTTGAATAGCATGACATGGCCCGAACCCCTGACAATGATCCACACCAATACCGGCAGTAACAGCAATGGCGCCCAGGCCCCGACCAGGGTGCGAGCCGGGTTGCTGATGGCAATCACAAGACCGGGAAGAAATACGGGGATTACCAAAGCCCAGACCCACCAAGAAGGTATCAGGAAAGGTTTGCGCAGTAGCATCCTGATTCCGAGCAGCATGAAGACCACCCCCATGGGCAGCCAGGCTATCGTCCACAGTAAATTCGGCATTGGGTCTCCCCTTTACAGTGCCGGCGACGCGATCGGCACAGGCTGCGGCCAATCGATGTTTCTTGCACTCGCTGGCATCGGCATCGCCGCCGGCACATTTACGCCGCTGCCTGCAGCGCCTCCGCGATCGTCGCCTCCCCAAGCATTTCGACCTCGGCGTGGCGGGCGAGTTCGTCGCGGATGCCGGAACGGACGATGGGGTGATCGTCGGCGATGAGGACACCCAAGGGGTACTTCGCGCGGAGGGGGGGTCGCTGCAGTGGTTGCTGGGGATCGGGGGGCGCTGGCATGAGTAATTGTGCTGCGCAGCGGCTTGTGGGCTACAATTAGAGTCAGGCAGCCAGCCAGACGGGAATTTCAGTCACCTGTGCGCCTGCATCTGTCAGGGCTTCTACCACAGCAGCGCGTTGTTCGCCGGGGAGCAGCAACGCGCCGGCGCCCAGGGAGCGCGCCGGCGGGATGAGCAAGCCCGGATAAGTAACCCGCCGACGGACACCGTCTTTCGTGCGCCAGGCCTGGTACCCGTGCAGGCGACGCTGGAGCCGCATACGAGCGGCCGAAGACACTCCTGCCAGCGAGAATGTCAATATGAAGGCCGGCGTCGGTTCCTGGGGTAGTAATCGCCTCAGTCCGGCCAGACGCCCATGCAGGACGATCCCCTCGCTGGCAATGGCCTGTACAAGGCGTTCCCCAAGTTGATCCAGACTGTCCAGAGAAGCGAGCAGCGGCGCCAGGTGGAAGGGCAAGCGCGCCTCGGTCTCAAGCCGGTTGACTTCAGCCAACACGTCCTGCGTGCATGCTTGGAGTTGAGCGGCAAGTTCAAATAGAATGAACAGGTCCAGGTCGCTCGTGCGACCCGCCTCGCTGCGCGCGTAGGAGCCGTACACCACGACGGCGACCAGGCCCTCCCGCGCGGCCAGCCGCCGGGTGAGTTCGGTCAGGCCCTGTCCGGTCCGTTCGGCCACCCCTTCAGGCCACGGCCCATGTTTCAATGAGGTCCAGAAGCTCATCACACCGCTCGATAGTTTGACCATTGCCGCGGTGTCCATACCAGCGACCCAGACGCAGGTGTTCGAGTTCGACAAGCGCATCGGCGATAGAAGGATGTCCGCGCTGGCGTACCGTACGCGCCATGCCTGCATGGTGATCGGGATGTTCGCTAAAACGTCGGTCGAGACCGAAGGATATGAGGTGTTGAGCCGCACCGAGCGTTACCTCGACATAGGTGCGCACGTCATCAGGCTTCAGTAGCCGCGATAAAGTGGCCTGCAATTCTTGCGCAGCTTTCAGGTGGTCACCTTGTTTCACAAAATGTGTTATATCCA
>JBHHUI010000218.1:0-5528 GCA_046753805.1 Anaerolineales bacterium | reverse complement strand
CGGCTCACCACAGCCGGGACAAACGGCGCGCGGGGATGTGCGCAGTGGAATAGAGGCAGCCTTGGCCGGCTCGCGGTTCATGGACAGCGCGTGGGTCTCACACACGCGCACGCATTTCCGGCAGCGCACGCACAGCTCCGGTTGCAACCACAGCGCCGTCATGGAAGGGTCCTCACGCATTTGCAGCGCGCGCGTGGGACAGACCTGTATGCAAAATCCGCAAAGGTTGCACTGCACCACGTCATCGATGTCGGGCAGCCCGGGCGCGCGCGTACTCGCCCGGCGGGGTGTGCTGGGCAGCGCCAGCAGCGCCTCCAACATACAGCCAATTGCGGACCAGGCCGGGAACGGCGCGGCCTGCAACGCCCGGCCCACCTGGGGCAGCCAGCGTTCGGCGTGTCGTTTGACGAACAAGCGTCGCGCTGCGCGCCATGACCGGCTTTCCTCGGGGCGGCGCGCCTCCTGCTCCGCCAGAAACGAGAGGAATTCCAGTTCCAGCGCCGCGTGGTCTGGCAGCTCTGCGCCCTCGATTTCAAGGCCGGCCTGCTGGTACAGCGCGCGCACCACGAACGTCGAAGGCCCCGGCAATCGTCCGTCGCAATGTTGGCTCTCGTAGAGCCAGATCGGCGCGCGGCCTGTGCCGCCAAACAGGGTTGTGTATTCCGCGCGCCGCGCCGCGCTGGAGGCGGCCGGCAGCTCGGCCAGCGCCACAACAGCCTGTATAAGCGCGTCCGTGGGCTGCCGGCCGGCAAGCTGCACTGCCAGCGTGTACAGCGGCCATTTCCGCCCCGGCGCAGCCAACCATTCGAACCCGGCTTGCCGTTCGTTCGCGTTGAGGGGCGTGAGCGGGGCCAGCGCGTGCGCCAGTTCGCTATACAGAGCGGCCAGTATTTGCGCAGTCATGACGGTCCATTTTGAAATCAGTTAAACGGGGCGGGTCCGCGCGCACGACTGTTCGCGTTGTTCCTACTCGTCTGCGACCTCGCCGCCCTTCAGGATCCAGCGCGTAAGTAAGGTGTAGACGGTCGCCGCCAACAAGATGACCATGATAACGATCACGCCGCCTGGTCCAGCGGAGGTAAAGAGAGATGCGATGCGTTCGCCAATCGGCATGATTTGCGCTCCTACTTGGTCGAATGCGCCTGGCGCCCAAATTGACTCTGAGCAGTGGGCTGTGCCTCAGGCTCGAGTGATTCTGCTGTTTCCCACAGCGGCACGATTGGGAAGAAACGGGTGAAGACGACGTACAAGAGCGCCATACCGGCAAACAGACTCAGCGTGATTGCCCATTCTGTCCAGGTCGGCCGGTAGCTCCCCTGCACCAGTTCGTACAGTAAACGCGGCCGCGTTTCGGTGGGGATGATGACGACGTAGCGCTCCAACCACATGCCGATGTTGACCAGCACGGAAGCGGTCACCATCCAGCCAATGCGATTCTTGCCTCGGAAGATGAAGATCAGCAGCGGGATGATGAAGACCAGAATCGTCATGGCCCAGAAGATCATCGCGAAATCGCCGGTGAACTTTTGCCAGAACACCTCCATCTCCTCCGGGAGATTCCCATAGAAGGTGGTGAGGAATTCGGCCACCATCATGTAAAGCCAGCCGAGTGTGAATACAATCAGCAGCTTGCGCAGCGAATTGAACAGGTTTACCGGCAGCACGTCTTCCATATGGTAGACGCGTCGCAGGATCGCCAGCGCGATGACGACGGCCGCCGTGCCGGAGAACCCATTGCCGAGAAGATCGCGCCCAGCAGGAAGAACGGCCCGATGAGCGCCGTGTGCCAGCCGGGTTGAATGGTCATGCCGAACACCCACGAGACGACCGTGTGCACGGTGACGACGAGCATCGTCATGAAAATCGCCATGCCGTCGAGCACCTTCTCCAGGCGATGATATTGTTCCGGGCGGCCCTCCCAGCCGAGCGCCAGGAACGTGTACATGCGATGTCGCCATGCGGGCGCGTCGGTGAGTACGTCGCGGCAGAGGGCGATGTCCGGCAGCAGCGAGAGATAGAAGAACACCACGCTCGAAAACAGGTAGAGCGAGACGGCGGTGAAGTCCCACAGCAGCGGCGACTGGAAACGCCCGAAGAAGAGCATGTTCAGCACCCGGTCGGGCCGGCCCATGTCTATGATGATGCAGGCTGCGCCGAAGGGCAGACTGAAGAGCGTAATCGCTTCAGCGGCGCGCGTGAGCGGCTTGCGCCATTCTGCGCCTGCGAGCCGCAGGATGGCGGAGATGAAGGTGCCGGAGTGCGCCAGGCCGATGAAAAACACGAAGTTTGTGATGTAGACGCCCCAGTACACTGGACGGTTCATGCCCGTGACGCCCAGGCCCAGAAGGAACTGCCGGACGAAGGCCGCCAGTCCCAATGCGACCAGCGCGAGCAGGATGCCCCATACAACGCGGTCGCGGTTGGAGACCGGCCGCAGGGGCGCCAGCACGAGATCGCGGTGCTCGTTGTGTGGGTGAAACGTAGCAGTGGGGGAGGTTTTAGCCTTCATGGAGATATATCGTCTTTGGGTGCGTGCCGGCTTCCTCGAGCAACCGGAATGCCCGGCGGCTTTGGGAGAGCTGTGACACAGTAGAATTCGGATCGTCCAGGTCGCCGAAGAAGCGCGCTTTGCCGGTGCAGGTTTGCACGCACGCCGGCGTGTATTCATCTGGACGAAACTCACGTCCCTCGGCTTGCGCCCGCGCGCGCGCTTTGTGCAAGCGGTGAATGCAGTAGGTGCACTTTTCGACCACGCCGCGCGGGCGAATGGCCGGCCCTTCCAGATCGCCGTTGCCCTGCACGCGGTCCGGGTTGAGGTGTTGCTCCAGCCCCTCTTCCCAGCTCGGCGCGTACCAGTTGAAGTAGCGCACACCGTAGGGGCAGGCAACGGTGCAGAAACGGCAGCCGATGCAGCGCGCGTAGTTCTGCCGCACCAGACCCTCCTCATCCTTGAAGGTAGCCTGCACCGGGCATACTTTGACGCAGGGCGGGTTCTCGCAGTGCATGCAGGGCCGTGTCAGGAATTTGGCCTGACCGGCGGCAATTGCGCCTTCTTCCTCGGCGCGCAACGGAAACACGTCGTTCCAAAACATCGAACGCCCTAGCTCGGCCTCCTCCGGGGAGACCACCGGCGTGTTGTTCTCAAAGCGACAGGCGATGCTGCACCCCTGGCAGGCAACGCACTTGTCCAGATCAATGACCATCGACCATTTTGCCATGTATTCTTTCCCTGTTACCGTGTGAGCGGCTTGGCGTGAAACGTGCTGCGTGAGTTTACGTTTCGCGCTTTACGCTTCACGCTTTAAAGACCTTGACCCTTGTGTTCGTAAACGCCGCCAGTCCGCTAAACGACTCGCTGGCGGGATTCAGGATTTCCAGACCGTTCGCGCCGCGGTCTTTGGCCCAACGCCCAACGGCCGTGTGGCCCTGGTTGTAGGGCATGCTCACCACGTCCGGTTGAGTGCTCTTGACCAGGCGCAGCCGGGTCTTGACGCGCCCAAAGGTGCTTTCCACCCAGACGTCATCTTTGTTCTCAAGGCCAAGTTCGCGCGCCGATTCCACGTCCATTTCCACCCAGCTATTCCAGCGCTCGCCCACGACCATGCCGCTGATTTCCTGCAAGGTGGGCAGGTTGGCGTTGTAGCTATACGGGCCCAGGCTCATTAACGTAACTACGTTGAGCGTGAAGGGGTACTCGGCCTCGTCCCCCGCGTAGCGCACCGCGTCGTAGTGCGGCAGCAGGCGCGCATCCCCGGAGGCGCTTGAACTCATCGCCTGCGCCTGCGCCGGGTCCAACTTCGCCAGCACACAACTGAGTTCGCGGCTGTAGAAGTCAAAGTGACCGTCGCGGGGGGCGAATTGTCGGTCGGCGCCCATCACTTCGTTGACCCAGCGCTCGCTGCCTCGGCGGGTGAAGTGATAGCCGGGCGTCATCCACACCCCCAGTTGCGTGAGCGTGTCCCAGTCGGTGCCCACATTGCGCAGGCGGTCCTGCAAGAGCGCCTTGAACGAATCCCACGGGAGCGCCTGCGCCATAGGGCCGCCCATGGTCCTGGCGACGCGCAGGAAGAAGTCGCCGGTGGGTAGCGTGTCATGAAGGGGTTCGAGCACGGGTTGGCGCAAGGCCACGCCGGGATAGCCCAGCCCTTCGATGTAGTCGTCCTGCCAGCGCTCGAGGAAGGTCGGCTCGGGCAGTACGAGGTCGGCGTACTGGGCCGATTCGTCCATGAAGGTGGCAAAAGAGACGATGAAGGGGATCTGCTCGAAGGCCTGCACAAACTTCGCGCCGCCGGGAGTCTCGAAGACGGGATTTGCGTCGTAGAGGAAGAGCGCTTCGAGCGGGTAGCCGTCGAGCACGCGGTCGGCGACGGCCTGGTAGGCATGGCGTGCGAGCGGGAAGAGCGTCCCGGCGCCGTCGACGCGTTCGGCCTGGCGGCCGGCGGCGGCGACGGGGTCGTCGGGGAGGGCGGGCCAGTCGGGGCAGTCGGGATAGCGTTGGGTGAGCACGCCGCCGGGCGTTTCGATGCTGCCGATAAGGGCGTTGAGGCATTGCACGGCCATGGCGGTGGCGACGCCGCCCCAGCCGCCGTTGAGCAAACCGCCCTTGCCGGGCAGGATGGCGACGGCGGGGGGATTGCCGGCGAACTCGCCCGCGATACGCGAGATAGTGGTGGCGGGGACGCCGGTTATCTGCTCAACGCGGCGGGGCTCGAAGTTTTCGAGGACATAGGACTTGAAGCCCTTGTGCTCGCGGCCGTCTTCGTCGGTGAAGTCTTCAAAGCCGAAGGCGTAGTTGTGGACGAAGTCGGAGTCGAAGCGGCCGGTCTTGATGATGACGTGGGCCATGCCGAGGGCAAGCGCGGCGTCGGTGCCGGGCCGGATGGGGATCCACTCGTCGGCTTTGGCGCCGGTGACGCCCTGGCGGGGGTCGATGACGACTTCCTTGCCGCGATCGGCGCGGCCCTGGCGCATGTAGGAGTGGCCGGAGACCATGCGTTGCACGGTACGGCCGCCTTCGAGCAGGCTGGCGCCGAAGCTGAGCACGTAGCGGGTGTTCTCGAGGTCGTAGGCGGGCAAGTCGTAGATGCCCTGGGTGAGCAGGTTGCCGAGCTTGGCGGCCTCGATGTTGAGGCTATCGTGGGAAACAGCGTTGGGAGAGCCGATGGCGGCCATGAAGTGTTGCAGGAAACCGCGCATCTGGCCGCGCGTCTCGCCGTAGAGCAGGGCCGCGCGTTCGGGCTGGCCGGCGTCGCGCAGCGCGTTCAGCTTATCGGCTACGAGTTGAACGGCCTCGTCCCAGGAGATGGATTCCCACTCGCCAGCCCCGCGTGCGCCGGCGCGGCGCAGGGGACCGGTGAGGCGGTCCGGGTTGTAGAGCAGTTCCGGTGCCGCCTGGCCCTTGGGGCAGAGCACACCCTGGTTGATGGGGTGCATCGGGCTACCTTCCATCTTGACCAGATTCCCATCGGCGACGCGCGCCAGCATGCCGCAGCCGCTAGGACACAGCGGGCACACCGTGGGGACGATGA
>JBHHUI010000217.1:0-5568 GCA_046753805.1 Anaerolineales bacterium | reverse complement strand
CTGGCGAAACAATAGCATGCCGTTGTCTTTGTAGATCAAGGCTCGGTGCGCGTTGTCTTCCGCTGCCTGCGCCTGATCCAATGCCGAGAGACCAGTATCTAGCCAGCGCATGGCTTGCGTGTAATCACCCCAGCGCTCGTACACGCGCCCCAATCGGCGTTGCACATCTGCAACGGTCTCGCCAGACGAGACGCCGGTTGACTTCAGTACCGCCAGCGCCTGCTTGTACGACGTCACCGCGGCTTCATATTCGCCCGAAAAGTCCTGCACTTCGCCCAGCCCGGTGAATACCTCAAGGCGCCGTTCGACGGACGCATCGGCGTCGTCAGCCAGCAGCGTCAGCGCCTGGTTGTAATAGTCGACGGCCTCGTGGTTTGCGAACCGGCGGCGCGCGCGATGTCCAGCCGAAATGGTATAGGGGAGCGCGCGTTGCGGCGTATCGCTGCGGGAGTAATGGAAGGCCAGCAACTCGGGTTCGTCCTCCGGCCGTTGCGGCTGGATAGTTTCGATAGCAGCCGCCGCAAGCCCGTGCAGCTCCCGGCGCTTGCGGAAGAGCAGGCTGTTGTACACGCTGTCTGGCATCAGTCCATGGCGGAACTCATAGGCTTTGGTCGCCGCAGCCGGCAACGGCGTAATGAAACCGCGTTCTTCCATTAGCACGATCATGTCGGCAAGTGCCGCGCCAACGCCGTTGAGCAACTGGCGCAACAGCGGCAGCTCGAAGCGGCGTCCGATAACGGCGGCATGTTGCAGCACCTGCCGGGCCTGCGGGCCCATGCTGTCCACGCGCGCCATGATCAGGCCGTCTAACGTGAGCGGTACGTCGAATTCGGAATAATCGACATCCGGGCGCAGTTGCCAGCCGTCGCCCGCCGGTTCGACGATGCCGCGGTCAATGAGGACACCGATCAGTTCCTCCGTAAAAAAGGGGTTGCCCTCGGCTTTCTCGGTGATGAGCGCGCTCAAATGAGCTGGCAATGACGGTAGGTCAAGAAGGGACGTGATCAGCGAACGACTGTCCTGGCGCGACAGCGGCTCCAGCTCGATGCGCTGGTAGCGTTGGCCGAGTTCTGCGCGCGCCATCTCGTCGATGCGTTGCAGGGCGACCCCTTCGTCCGGTCGCGTTGTGCCGTATAACAGTAGGGCGTTTTGCTCGACACTCTTCAACAAGAAAAGCAGCAGTTCAAGCGATAGTTCGTCGATCCAGTGCAAATCCTCAAACACAAGCACAACCGGTTCGACAGCCGCGGCTGCAGACAGCAGCGTCCGAATGGCGAGGAAAGTCTGTTGGCGCAACTGCTGCGGTTCGAGCCGGGCGAGCCGGCGTGCGTCCGGCTCGGTCAGCGGCAGCCCAATCAGATTCTCGATATACACTTGTGCGCTTGTATTCAGGTCCGGATCGAGCGCTGCCAGCAGCGCGCGCAGTCGCTCGCGCGCCGTGTTGGGCGCAGCACCCGGCTCAATGCGGAAGAATCGTCGTAAGATGCGGGCGAACACTTCATAGGCGGCGCTGCGCCCATAAGAAACGGCCTCGCCTACCAGGAACGTGACGGGCGTTTGTTCCAAGCTGGACCTGAGTTCTGCGGTCAGGCGCGACTTACCGATGCCGGCCTCCCCTGTCAAGATCACCAGGCTGCCCTGCCCGGTGTCGGTGAGTGCGGCGGCGATCGAACGCAGCCGTGCGAGTTCCGCCTCGCGGCCAACCAACGGGGCGCGCAAGCCGCGTGCACCCCGCAGAGTGCCCGGCCGCGCTTTCTCCCCCACCACTTTGAAGGTCTCGATGGGTTCCTGCCGTCCTTTGACCTGCAGCGGCCCGATGGCCTCAAACTCGAAAAATGGGTGCGTAAACTCGTACGTGCTCGCACTGACGAGGACGCCGCCCGGCTCTGCGTTTTGCTCCAACCGCGCCGCGACGTTGACAACATCGCCCATGGCAGTGTAGTTGACATCGGCGCCAACATCCGCCACGACAACCATACCCGTGTTGACGCCGATGCGCGCGTTCAAGGCCACCGGCGCGGACCACGACTCGGTCTCGGCCAATTGCCGCAGTGCCTGTTGCATACCCCAGGCGGCCCGAACGGCACGTTCCGGATCGTTCTCGTGCGCCACCGGTGCGCCGAATAACGCCATCAACCCATCGCCGGTGAACTTGTCCACGTGCCCGCCGAATTGCTGCACCTGCTCCACGAGCGCGCGCAGGAAGACATCGACGGCTTCATAGACTTCTTCTGGATCGAGGCTTTCCGAGAAGGGCGTGAACGAGCGGACATCGACGAAGACGACCGATATGTTGCGGCGTTCGCCCTCGATATGCCGTTGTGGGTCTAGGATACTGTCGGCCAGATGCTGGACAGTGCTCGAAGGGACTGCTGCAACCTCCGGCACGGGCGCGCCGGTAAGCGCTGTGGCGCACTAGCCGCAGAACTTGAAATTGGCGAGGTTGGCTGCGCCGCATTGTGGGCACGACCGGTTAACTTCGGTTGCGCATTGTCCGTAAAAACGGACGCCTTCAGGGTTTTCAAACCCGCAGTGGTGGCATTTCACGGCAGTAATCGCAGGGAAACAAGCGGACGATGCGATTCTTCACTATCGCGATCAAGTTGCGTTAAAGCAAAGAGGCTCACCGTGGCGAGCCCCTGGCTGGTTGTTTGAGGTTCAGGCGCTAGTCGTTATCACCCTCGTGATCGTCCTCGTGCTTATCGTGCTTATCATGTCCGTCGTCCTCGTCCTGGCCGCCATGCTTATCGTCACCCTCGTGCTCGTCGTCTGCATCGTGATTCTGCTGGAGCACCTCGCGGAATTCGTCCTCTGTATAAACTTGCCCGTCGAACCAGACGCCGGTGAATTCTATCTCGTTCCCGCAGTCGGCGAATTCGTGCATATTCCAATCGCCGGGCTGGACTGCGCTCGCGTTGATGCCGGCCTCAAACTGGCCCTCGCAGCTGCGGTTGCGCACCCGGGTGCGGATGGCCACTCTGCCATCTCGTTCGTGGGTCGTATTCTCGTAATCCGGACCGTTTTCCGGATTGAACCACAGATGAAGCGGTGTGCCATCAATCGGGGGATCGATCCAGATCCCGTAGCTGGCGGAGGCCAGCCCGGTGGTTGAAATCAACAACAGGGTGACGACGCTGAGAACGATTGTGGATTTGATTTTCGTCGCGGACATGATTTCCACCCTCCAAACCACCTGATAATGGCCCCCTAACCACACTCTAACCAATACTTCAAAGTTTACTGTTCGTGTCAAAATGACTCAATAGGACACCCGAACTTGAGTCCTGCGTCGGCAGCCTACTACTGGCCTACGGATTCCCGGCTCGAAGGAGTATTGGGTGTCGCTGCCGGCTGCGTCCCACATATGGGGGTTGGTTCTAGTGGTCAGTCAACGAGAATAAGATGGACTGAATCTTGCAACGGTCAGGGGCAAGGAGACCCGGACCATGCCCAAGAAAAAGTACATCATCGATTTGACCGAAGACGAAAAGGCCGAACTACAGGGCCTGACCAGCAAAGGCAAACTCGGTGCTCGCAAGTTGAAGCGAGCCCTAATCTTGCTGAAGGCCGACGACGGGTACACAGATGCCCAGATCGTAGCGGCGCTGAACGTGAGCCGTCCCACGGTCGAGCGCATCCGCAAGCGTTTTGTCGAAGGCGGACTGCCGCGCGCGCTGAACGAAGACCCACGCCCAGGTGCGCGCCTCAAACTCGACGGGCGTGGCGAAGCGCAACTGGTCACATTGGCATGTAGCGAGCCGCCTACCGGGCATACCCGCTGGACATTGCGGTTGTTGGCGGACAAGCTGGTCAAACTGGAGGTCGTCGAGACGATCTCGCACGAAACTGTACGCCAGCGGCTTAAAAAAACGAACTGAAGCCGTGGCGACAGGAACAGTGGTGTATTCCAGCGGCGGATGCCGAATTTGTCGCCTGCATGGAAGATGTGCTCGACGTTTACGAGCGTCCCTATGACGCGCAACAGCCGCTGGTGTGCTTCGATGAGAGTAGCAAACAGTTGATTGCCGAAACCCGCCAGCCGTTGCTGGCCCAAGCGGGGCAACTTGCCCGCTATGATTACGAGTATCAGCGCAACGGAACGCGCAACCTGTTCATGTTCTTTGAACCCCTGACCGGCGAGCGCCACGTTGAAGTCACCTTGCGGCGCACCAAACAAGACTTTGCACACTGCATGCAATGGTTGGTTGACGTCGCCCATCCGGAAGCGCAGTGCATCCAGGTCGTCATGGATAATCTCAACACGCATAAGCCAGCCTCGCTCTACGAGACCTTCGCGCCCGCCGAAGCCAACCGCATTCTCAAACGCCTCGCGTTCCATTACACGCCCAAACACGGTAGCTGGCTGAACATGGCCGAAATCGAGTTCAGTGTGTTTGGCCGCCAGTGTTTGAACCGGCGTATCCCGGATGACGAAATGCTCATCCGCGAAATCCAGGCCCTTGAAACTGAGCGGAATGCCGCTGAAGCTACTGTCAACTGGCAATTCACATCCGAAGATGCTCGTACCAAGCTACGCCGTCTCTATCCGTCAATTTCATGTTGACTGACCACTAGTTGCGTTCGGTGTTGCAACATCGCCTCGTATTTCAAAGCGGTCCTTTCACTGACATCCAGTTCGTGCGTGATTAAATCGTCAACGGAATGCTCGCGCACGGATTCGAATGCCTCCAACCCGCTCGCGTCTTCACCGGCTGCTTCCAACGCCGCCCGCCAGTCGGCGAAAACCCTGCTCGGCAATGCGATGTGGAACAGGCGCGCTGCAACCCAGGGCGGACCGGCGTCTGGGTATTGAGTCGCGTCGGCGGCCGCGCCGAACGCCGCCGTGGCGTGGCGACTGATGGCGATGTGGTCGGGATGGCCGTAGATGCCGTACGGCTCGAACGTGACCACGTTGCGCGGACGCAGCACGCGGATGAGGGACACGATTCTTCCCACGACTGCGTGGGGCGCAGCCTGGACCAAACAACGTGGATCAGTATTTTCCGGCGTCCCTTCCATGCCTGAGTCGCGGTATCCTAGAAATCGAACGTCGGTAACGCCCAGCACAGCGCAGGCAGCCCGCAACTCCGCTTCGCGCACGGACCCGAGTGTTTCCCGCGATGCGAGGGTGTCATTGCTAATCTCGCCGACTTCGCCGCGCGTGGCCGAGACTAACACGACGTGCTGACCCTTTGCCGCCAGCGTCGCCATCGTGCCGCTGATGCCGAATTCATCGTCTGGATGTGCGAGGATCACGAGCAGTTCTGTTGTCATTGCACCTCAAACCCGATACCTGAAGTTGTACCTTCACGCGCACTTGTACACGCGGCACTGACCCGCGCAGCAGACCGAATTTCGACAGCGACCGTCTTCTTAACAGTAAGTCTACTTCGTGAAACAGCGCAGCGCCACTTGACGAGCAGCTTTGCGGGACTGGGGCAGTCGGCCGCTGCAAGTCCTCGCAGGTCTGCTATTTTCCTCCGTTCGTCTGCGGTGCTCCGCTGCCATTCTCGCCACAGGTAGAAACAAAAGTAACTAACAGCCTCGGTCGGCTGGAGCGTGGCGTGG
>JBHHUI010000216.1:0-5578 GCA_046753805.1 Anaerolineales bacterium | reverse complement strand
ACCCCCGCGCCTGCAATGAGTCCGGCGCCGGGCGGTCGGATGGGCGATCCGACGGAGGGGCCGCACATCGCCGGGTCACCCGCCGTCGGCTACCAGTGCTAGAAACGCCTCCACTATCTGGGGGTCAAAGTGCGATCCGCTGCCGGCCTGGATGTGTTTGCGCACCTTCTTTTCTGGCCAGGCTTTGCGGTAGGGGCGGTCGCTGCGCAGCGCGTCCCACACATCAGCCACGGCGAATACCCGCGCCCCCAGTGGGATTTGTTCGCCTTTCAGTCCGCGCGGGTAGCCGCTGCCGTCCCATTTCTCGTGGTGGCAATAGGGGATGTCCAGCGCCGGGCCCAGATAGGCGATAGGCGAGAGCATTTGGTGGGCAAAAACGGGGTGCTTGCGCATCACCTCCCACTCCTCGTCGGTGAGCGGGCCGGGCTTGAGCAGGATGCGGTCGGGAATGCCCATCTTGCCCATATCATGCAACAGCGCGCCGCGCCGGATGTGCACCAGCTCTTCGTTGCTCATGCCGATGACGCGCGCCAGGCGCAATGTCATCTCGGTCACGCGTTGGGTGTGGCCCTCGGTCTCCTTGTCGCGCAGGTCGAGCGCGCGCGACCAGCCCACCAGCGTGGCGTCGTACGCCAGCGTCAACCCCACGTTGGAGCGCTGCAGGTCGTCGTACAGGGAAGCGTTGTCCATGGCGATGGCGGTCTGCAAAGCCAGGGCCTCCAGAAACTCCATCCGTTCGGGACCCAGCTCCAGCGGGACGCGGTGAAAAGCTTCCAGCGCACCCACAATCTGACCCTTGGAGATCAGCGGCACGGCGTAATACGTGATGAAATTCTCGGCGGCGATCAGCGGCGCGCGCACAAAAGCGTCCGCGACATCGTCCAAATTTGGGACGTGGACGATGCGCCGCTCCAGGGCTGCGCGCCCGGCGTAGCCTTCGCCCAACCGCAAGTGCGTGTGCCGCAGCGCGTCGGTACGGAAGCCGCGCCCGGCGGCGTGTTCCAGCGTCTGGGTGTGGGGGTTGAATAACAATACGGCGGCGGCGTCCACTCCCAGTTGGGTGGTCACCTGATCGAGCACGGCGTTGAGCGTGACGCGCAGGTCGAGGCTGGCGGTGATGGCCATGTCAATATCTCGCAGCGCCTGCAGGCGCTCCAGGCGGCGCTTTGAATTCCGGAATAGACGAGCGTTCTCCAGCGCTGCGGAGGCCTGGCGGGTAAACGCCAGCATCACTTCCTGCTCCCCCGACGACCAGATGTGCGGTTCGTCGAAATAGCAACCCACCGCCCCCGTCGTGCGTCCCTGGTAGACCAGCGGCCACAGGCTGACTCCGCGAAAACGCTCCGCCGCGGCCATTTTACGGACAGCGGCCTCCTCCGGCAGGTGGGTCAGGTCGGAGATCAGGATGGGCTCCGTCTGCTCCAGAAGCCTGCCGCCGGGTACATCTTGCAGGCGGGAGGTGACCATCTCCAGGTAGGCCGACGAAAGACCTTGCGACCACTGACAGGCGGCCCGGTCGTCCCCCTGGCGCAGATAAACCGCGCCCCGATCGGCTCGCGTAAGGGTGAGCGCGCCCTCTCCGATGGCGGTGACGACTTCGTCCAGGGTGAAGGAGCGGTTGAGCGACTCGCTGACGGCGGCGAGGCGCACCATAATCTCGTCGTGGGTGAGGATCTCCTGAAAGAGGCGCAGGCGTTCGGCCGCCGCGCCCAGTTGGGCGCCCACCGCCTCCACAAGCGCAATTTCTTCGGAAAGCCAGACGCGCGGCTCGGAGGCGGCCACCGACAACCCGCCGACGGGTTGTTCCCCAGCCCGGACGGGGACGGTAACGGAGGCGCGGATGCCGCTCCGGCGGAGGGCTTGCGCCAGGGCCGGGGAGATCTGTTCTCCCTCCGCCGACCAGTCGGCGACCACGGCGGGGCCGCGCAATTCCAGGCGCTCTTCTTGCGCCAGACGGACAATGTTCCAGATGTGCTCGGGCGCGATGCCCCGCGCGGCGCGCTGACCGGCCACCCAGATGGCGCCCATCTGCAGCCCCAGGGCCTGCAAGCTGTGCTCCAGAGCAGCTTCCAACAAGTCGGGCAGGTCGCTTGCGGCCGCAGCCGAGGCGATGATGGCGTTGAGTGCTTGCTGCTGGGCAGCCAGGCGGCGGATTTCTTCCTCTACACGCACCCGCTCGGTGATATTTTCAAAAGACACGCCCACGCTGCTGTTCGGAAGCGGAAAAGCCTTGATGGAAAAGACGCTCTCGGGGATGCGTTTGTCGCCGTAACGAATCTCTTCCAGTTCTCTTGGCTCCCCGGTACGAATGACTTCTGCATAATTCTCGGGCACCTCTGTCTCCAAAAGGGCCGGGAAACTATCGGCCATTGTGCTTCCGAGTAATTCCTCCAGCGGCGTTCCTGTGGCTTGCGACGCCGCGGGGTTGACGGCAATAAGCCGGAATGCGCCTACCTCGTTCAGGTTAACCAGACGCCAGACGACCAGCCCAACTTGTGTGTTCTTGATGATGTCTGCATAAAGCTGGATAGTTTCATCCGCCCGCACTCGTTCGCTGATGTCGCGCCCGATCAACTGGAACAGGGCTTCTCCCCTGACTTCCAGCGGCTTTCCGCTCACCGAAACCGGGACGCGCGAGCCGTCCTTGCGCACCCAGAGGGTTTCCAGCAGGAAATAGCCCCGGTCTTCGACCTGTGCGCTCCACTCCCGGTTCGTCTCTTCGACCACCTCCGGCGCGATTATCTGCCCACCGTTGAGTTTCTTGAGCTCCTCTTTGGAGTAGCCCAGCAGCTGTTCGGCGGCCTGATTTGCGTCGCGGATAATTCCCTCCGGGGGGAGAACCATCAGAATGGCGTCGCCGGCCAGTTCAAACAGCGTGCGATATCTGTCCTGTGATTCGCGCAACGCCTCGGTGCGTTCGTTCACCTTCCGAATCATGTCGCTGAAAGTGCGCGCCAGCACGCCGATCTCGTCTCCGGCTTCCAACGGCAGTGAGACATCCATCGCGCCCCCGGCGAAACCCTGCGCCGCCTGGGCGATCTGGCTCAGCGGTCGGGTCAGCCGGCGCGAGAAGGCGAAAGCCAGCAAGCCGGCTCCGGCAATCAGCAGCCCGGCCAGCGTAACGCTGCGACTGCGCAGGGCGGTGGAGGCGGCTACGACGTCGCTGTAGGAGGCCGCCAGCGCCAGACCGAGGAAACGATCCGGACGGCCGGGATCGAAGGCGACCTTGAGAAAATGAACTGCCTCGCTCCGGCCCGTGGCTTCGGAACGAAACGCAATTTCTTGTTCGCCGTTCCCCGGTTCGAACAAGGGCGCCAGTTCCGGGTAGGATTCCAGAATCCTGTGCCGTTCTCCCAGTTCGAAACCAAAAGTCATGGCCGGATCAGGATGCGCCAGAAAATCTCCAGCGTCATTGGTGATGAAAAGAGTTCGTTGCTGTTCGTGCTCGATCCCCGCCAACTTCGCGCCATAATCCACCTTGATGACCACGATCCCGAATATTTCCCCTTCCGAGGTGTACACCGGCGCGGCGGCGCGCAGCACGGGGGTGTACGGTTCGATCACCGGGCCAGATTCGCGGTTGAGGGTGATTTCGGACAGATAGACTTCACCCGCCGGCAGCTGGACTGTTTCCTGGAAATAGGGTGTGTCCGCTGTGGGTTGCAGCTCCTCGTCGGCGGCCGTTACGAGGGCGGCGCCGGAGCGCAGCACGCGCACAAGCTCGCGTCCCTCGCCGTCCGCGCCAATGTAGCTCACTTGCAGGTAGGCGGGTTTGGCATTCAGGAATTGGGTGAAGATGTCCGCCAGGCGATCGCGCCACTCCGCTTCCGTGGAGCCGTCCAGCGGATCAACGCCGTCCGCCGCTTGCGCGCGGACGAGGCCCTGGATCGGCGGCGTCGCGGAGAGAAACAGCACGTCCTGCCGCAACGCTTCGATACCCGAAACGAGCTGTACCGCCGCCAGGCGCGCCTCGTCTCCCAGGCTACCCAGTTCCTCCCTGACCAGGATCGCGTCGTAGCCAATGAAGACAATGATCCCGACAACCCCGACCGTGACCAGGACAAGACTGATGGCCAACGCGCTGATTTTGGCGGCAATTCCGGGTTTCATTTGGATGCCACGGTCTGCCAGACTACGCTCCATTGCTTTGCCTGTCCGCCTTCCATGCTAGAGCTTCATTGATTGATAGACATTTTAGCAATTTTTCAGATACTTACAGGGCAGTGATTTTCGGTCGTATTATTTTTCGATGACTCCTCCTTCCGCTCGCAAAGCACTCGTCTCCTTGCGGCACATTCTCGCAGCAGCGCTCTCCAGATGACAGGCATAATATTCGATTGTCCTGCCTTTGGCAAATCTGAGTCGGCGCTACTTGTTCCCTACGCTCTCCAAGACAACATCCTTTGTTGCAAGCGAATGCCCAACCAACTCGCGATAGCGATGCCGAGAAACACGATCCAGGAAAAGTGTCGTCCGCGAGAGACGACGAGGGAGGTGGCTGAACTTACGAGAAAGGTGATCGCAATAATTGAAAGTGCAGTAGGAATCGTCCGGGCATCGATTGGGAAACTATACAGCCGGAGTAGGGCCGTAATATCCCACCCCGCAATCGTTGTCAAATGCCATGCGAAGCGAAGAGTCCTTTTGGTTAAAAAGATTATAAAGCGCCCCCACAGCGTCGGCTATCTTGAATGCGTGGCACGCAGCCTCATGCAGCTGGTCCGCGGGCTGGTACGAGAGCGAACCACCGCACTTGACAACGGAACGCGCGCCATATAGACTAGTCTAAGACTGGTCTAAAAGAGGGAGCGGACAATGTCGACATTAGGCGCCTATCAGGCAAAAACCCAGTTTTCGCAACTTATCAAGCGTGTGATGCGCGGTGAGCGCATCACGATCACCCGGCATGGCGTTCCCGTGGCTGTGCTGTCGCCCGTCGCGCCTATGCCCTCCCGGCCGGTTGCCGACGTTATCGCGGACATTCGCGACTTAAGGCGGAGCACGCGCCTGGACGGCCTGTCGGTGCGGGAATTGATTGATGCGGGGCGGCCGTAATGGCGGATTTCGTATTGGATGCGTCTGTCGCCATGGCATGGTGCTTTGACGATGAGGCCAGCGAATATGCGGACAAGGTCCTGGAAGCCCTCAGCACTGTGTCCGCCCTGGTCCCTGTGATCTGGCCGCTTGAAGTGGGCAACGTCCTGGTAGGCGCCAAGAGGCATGACCGGCTACCTGCCGCTATGAGCGCTCGATTTGTCGAATTGATTCGCGAGTTGCCGATTGAGGTCGAGACCACCGAAAGCGGACTTGCACTTGGACCGGTGCTTGCGCTGGCCCGCGAACAGGGGCTGTCCACGTACGATGCATCCTATCTGGAACTGGCCATGCGCGCCGGGCTACCATTGTCAACACAGGAGGGTGCGTTGCTGCGCGCGGCAGCAGCATGTTCCGTGCCGCACTACCTTTCCGATTGAGCTTGCCGGCTAACGTCCGGCGCCTTGACCATATGTAAGTAGACAGCACCCGCGCGGGGAGGGTGGTGTCATTTGCTTGTCGGTTGTATCTGTCGGTGCAGTGG
>JBHHUI010000215.1:0-5603 GCA_046753805.1 Anaerolineales bacterium | reverse complement strand
AAAGTTTCAGTGTCGGCTGCGATGTCGTCGCCCGGGGCTGCGATCCGCCACGAGACATCGTCTTCGCTGCCTTCGGCGCGGCGGCGCTTGCGGCGAATCTCGCGGCGCTGCTTGCTGTCGATCTGCGCGAGGTACTCTTCGAAAGTGGCCGGCAACGGCACCACCGGGCAGACGTCCAACTCACTCACGGCAGCGGCCCACCCGCGCTCGGCGGCGAGCGCCCGCCAGTGCTCCGGCGTGCCCGTCCATTCGGGGATGTTCGATAGCTGCGCGCGCTTCCAGTCGGGGGCGTGCGGCCCGGCGAGCCACTCGAAAACAGCCATCCGGACGCTCTCCAGCTCGCTTGGCGCGGCAATCACGTCGAGATAATCGGCGATCTCCTCGCCGCCCACCCAGCGCAACACGCCATCCGGATCGACGAACATATTTACCAGTCCGACGAGCGCGCCGTCATCCGCACGCGCGGCCAGCAGACACAGGTCGCCGGAGCCAAAGTGCGACCACCACACGCGCTGAAACTCATTTGTCTGGAAGGGGGTGCGAGCGAGGCTCCGTGCGGTTAACGCACGCCACTCCGCTGCCCGTTCCGCGAAGGCGTCTGCGTCGTTGTAGGCCTCAATTTGCATGGGCGGATTATACCGGAACGCGCTACGGCCCCTCGCCGAGGGTGAACTGCAGCAACCGCGTGCGGTTGTCTGCAACCGGCGCTGCGGACGCTGCAATGCCGTCGCGCTCGAGCGAGAGCGGCGAGTACAAACCCATCCAGATTTCATACTCTCCGGGCGTCAGCGCGCTGGTATCAAGCGCGATTTGCTCTTCTACGATTTCGCCGACATCCCAGACGGAGGGCGGGTAAGCGCCAGCCGTGATGGTGCGGTCGAGCTGGCCCGCAAGCGCCGTGTTGTCCGTCGCCGGCGTCACGTGAAAGAAGGCTGTCCAGTCAAGTTGGTCCGGCTGCAGCGCGCGCCACCACAATGTAATGTTCAACTCGCTCGCCTTTATTGGCGCCGCCTCCACGCGATAACCGATGAGTTCAATGCCAGAGGCAAATGCAACCTCCGCCTGACTGTATTCTTCCGGCAACGCGACAGGCGGACGCGCAACCTTCAGGTGAGACAGCACCACACGATTGTCACCGCGCTGGCCATCGTCGTCAATCGTGGGCGCGCGTTCGATTGACGGCAGCGCATACATGCCGATTTCGAGGGCGTACCTTCCGGGCGCCAACCCGGAGGGAATCGGAAACTCGTGTGTTGTGATGATCATTTCGTCGGCGCGCCATTCGTAGGTTCGGTACCCGTGTTCGAGCGGGAAGTCGTCTTCGCCGGCGATGGCCGCGCCGGTCAGGTCGAGGAGATGGACGAAGAAAGTGAAGTCTTCCTTCACCCGCCCCGACGAAGTCCAGTAGAGATGCAAGCGCAATTTGCCGTCCGTTAGCTGCGTACCGCCGTAGCTGACGCCGCGCAGACAGAGGCCGGACACAAAGCACGTATTCACGTCATACTGCAGCGGATATTCGTTCGGCAGATTGAGGGCGCTCAATTGGATGCGATCCATATGACCCAGCGCCACAATCTCTTCAACGCCGCTGCCAAACACTAATGTGGCTTCATCCCTGCGCGGCAGCGCCGGGGCAAGGCCATCTAACGGCGGCAGGACGTAGACCGTGTTCGCGTCGACGAGCACCCATTGAGTCGGGTCGCCATTCCATGCTTCGGATTGGGTTTGGTTCGGGAGCAATACGGAAATCGTCCGGTCGGCATGCAGCGCGGGACTTAACGTCCCGTCCGGCTGCACAGCACTCCGGATAATGCGCGCGCGGTTCGCAACAAGGTACTTGACGACGTTACGCGAATAATCCTCCAGCGGGAGCAAATACGTCTCGTCGGAGTTGGCAATCAGCGTCCCCACCCCGGCTTCAATCCGGCCCAGCCACCAGTTCTGGTTCCAGTACAGTTTGCCGTAGTTGCGGTCGAGTGAGAAGAACTCGGCGGCTTCGGCGTACATGCTCACGGCGACAGCGCCGGCCAGCGCCACGCCCACGATGGTGTCGAGCCATGGCCAGCGCCGCAGGAAACTCCAGGCGCCGCCCAAACCCAACCCGGCGAGAGCAGCGACAAAGGGGTACACCCCGATGAGGCGCAGTTCGTGCGGCCAATCGCTCGCGCCCGCAATCATCTCGGGCAGTACCATTACGACCATTCCGGCCAGGATGACATGCACAAAGCGGCGCCGGATGTAAAACAGACCGACCGGCACGGCAAGGATGAAACCGCCATAGAACAGTCTGGAAAGCAATGGCTCCTTGATGTGGTTGTATTGCCCCAGCCAGTACGACCCGAGGGCCTGCCAATACAGTTGCAGTTTCGACCAGATGGCGGCGACCGCTCCCGCCGTGGCGTAAAGTGGATGTTGGTTCAAGCTGGTCTGGCTGGCGCGGGCCAACAACGTCTCCGGGTTGACGGAATACCAGACGATCTGCGGCAACATCACGACGACAGCGGTAAAGGCATAGATCAGTAGACCCGGCAACAATGCTCGCAGACAGCGTGGTTTGCGCCAGGCCATGATCAAAAGTACGAGCAGCAAGAGCAGCGGCACAAGCCGCGCGGTCGGGTAGGTGTACTGGGTCACTGCGGCCAGGACCGCTGCGGCGATCCAGTTCAGCCTCCGATTCGCACGGACAGCGCGCGCCAGCGCCCAGACGGCGGCCAATTCGAACAGCGCGGCGGTGCTGAAACGCAGTCCCATGCGGTGCAGGAGCGCCAGCACCTGGCTGGTCGCCAGGGCGGCCAGCGCCAGCAAGGCAAGGCGGTGGCGCATCGTGCGGTCAAAGCTGCCGCGCCCCAATTCCAGCAGCGTTGCGTACAGCGCAGCAAATCCAAGCCAGCCGCTGAAGATCGATGGCAGGCGCAGCGCAATAATGCGGGCGCCAAACAGCGCCGTCGACAGGCTCTGCAAGTAGACGAAAAGCGGGTCCGGGTTGCTGTTGTTAAGGATGTAGAACGGCCACACCCCGTAGCGAAGCGGCTTGAGCGCATCCAATCCGTTCAGCCCGGCGTCGAGGTCTGTGCCCGGTGGATACGCCCGCAGCAGATGTAGGTGCATAAAGGCGGCATACAACATCAAACTGGTGGCAGCAGCAAGGAAGAATCGAGGGCTGCGAAACCATCGGCGCTGCGCTATTCGCATGAGTTGTTACCGCTGCCAACCGCAAGCGCTGCACTCGTTGTTGGCCAAGACGGCCGCGGGGGAAATCTACGCTTCATAACGCAAACGCCCGGCAATCCGGGCGCCCAAAGATTTAACGAGCGGGTTCGCTGACCGCCCTTATGCATGCCCGTTTACGCGTGCAACCTCTTCCGGGGCGAAGACCACTTCCTCTTTGCCCTGCAACTTGTCCAGGATTTTGGAAACGATCAGTTTTAGATGTGTGTCGTGGGCGACAAAGTCCAGATTATCGGCCGGGACGCTGAGTACCGGGCAAAGCGAAAAGCCGGCAATCCAATCCTCATAGAGCGCATTCAGCTGCTGCAAATAGTCCGGAGCGATGTCGCGCTCGAACTCGCGCCCGCGCATCTCGATTCGATTCACAAGCGTCTCGGTTGAAGCGCGCAGGTACACCACCAGGTCCGGCGGTGGGAGAAACGCTGCCAGCACCTCGTACAGGTCCCGGTAGGTGCCATAGTCCCGCTCGCCGATGCTACCCTGAGCGTACAGGTTGCGGGCGAAGACCTCTGCATCCTCATACACACTCCGGTCCTGAACGGCCGATTTTGGATGGTTAACCAGCGTGTGGTGGTTTCGCAATCGGCGCGACAAAAAGAAGATCTGCGAATGAAAGCCCCAGGTTCGCATATCGCGATAAAAATCCGCCAGGTACGGATTCTCTCCCACCGCCTCATAGAACGGTTCCCAACCGAGCTGCTCGCTGATGAGCCGTGTGAGCGCCGATTTGCCGACGCCGATATTGCCGGCAACTGCTACGAAGAACTTGGTCATAGTGTCGCCCCTTCCGCTCGCGCCCACGTGATCAATACTTCATCTATCATGTCCAACAGGCTGGCGGCCTGGGTCACGCGTTCGGCGAAGGATTCGGCGTCGCCCTTTCCGGTGCGGCTGAGCCAGGCCGCGTATGTCTCCAGATACGGAACGGCATCCTCCGGTCGGGCATGGGTCAGAATCTGGTTGACGCAGCCGCCGAGCGTGTGTTCCAAGAGCAGCATAGAGTTCAGCGCATGACCTGCTTCGGCCAGGGTCTCAAATCCGCGCCGATAGTAGTGTTCGCGCGCAGGGTGCAAGCGCGCGTCCTCATCCCACGGCCCCTGATGAAAGTGGGTGGCGGCAGCGTAAATCTCATGCCATTGCTCGCCGAATGCCGCGATTTCTTCGTCCGTCAACCCAGCATATCCCAACCCCTGCAGGGCAAACGCGTACACGTCGGAGCAGCCTAATTGCAGCGCTGCGGCCTCGAATTGCATCAATTGGCGTCGATACGTGTGCGGGCGGAATGCAATCATCAAGATCGCCGTGGCCGCCCACTCGAAGATGCCCAACAGGTGCTGGATTTCGTCCCGATCGAGCGGCACCGGTACCGGGTCTGTGCGGTAGCGCTCTATGGCGTCAAAGTGCTCATAGGCGCGAGCGTAGGCGTGCCGCGCCCGCGCGTAAACATTGTCAGGTTGATCGAACTGGCCCCGCACAGCAGCCTGTATCAAATCAAACGTATGGCGCGGATCGTATAAGGGAACTGCATCGTACAGAGTCGGCCCGTGGAGCGGGTGCCGCCGCAGGAACGGCTTGTCTTGAAAGTCGGCCGGGCTGTAATAAACGCAGTCAAAGAGTACGTTATCAGATATCCGCAGGTAGCGTTCGTACTCGGCGGGTGGATCATAATCGATGAGACCGATGTCCAGATCGGTGGCGTCGCCGAGAGGCGGTTCTGATCGCGCTACCGACCCGGCCAGATACGCGGCCACCAATGTCGGCCTTTCTGCGCCCGCGTTCTCGGCAAAGTCGCGCGCAAGCTTGAGCAGAATTTCGCGCTCGATCACGGATTTGCGCGCACAGATAACGTCGCGCCCCCGCCCCCAGAGTCGGCAAGCGGCAGCTTTGGCTGGTATGTTCCAGCCTGCGCAGCGCGAATACGGGCGATGATGCTTTCCAGATCGCGCCCGTTCTTTACAAAGTCGATCTCGTTGGTATCAATCGTGAGGACGCGAAAATCGTCCGTATTAAGCAGAAAGTCATCATACGCTTGCCGGAGCGAATCAATATAGGCCCACTCCATGTCGCGCTCGTAGGGGCGATCGCGCAATGCAATACGTTGCATCAGCACGTCGGTGTCGGCGCGCAGATAAACCACCAGTCCGGGTGCGGGTATCTTGTCGGCCAGCGCATCATGGACCTGATTGTAGGTGTCCAGCTCATCGCCGGAGAGATTGATTCGGGCAAACAACCGGTCTTTTGCAAACGTATAATCCGAAATCAGCGCGCCTTCCGCCAGGGCAGCCGGTACCGCCACATGCTGCTGATGATAACGGCTGAGCAAGAAGAAGACCTGGGTTTGAAATGCATACCGCGTTCGGTCGCTGTAAAAATCG
>JBHHUI010000214.1:0-5605 GCA_046753805.1 Anaerolineales bacterium | reverse complement strand
CGGGACGGCTCTGTGGACGGCCCCTTTTTATCTGGCGGGGCGGTTCCTGCCGGAGCCGGTGCTCGTGCCCGCTTCCAACCCCGACGCCGGGCAACCGCTCTTGATGGGCATCGCCGCCGCCACGGCCACGGCGGGGGCCGGAGCGGTGGGCCTATTCTTCCTGCTGCTGCGTGACTCCTTCGGCCTTTCAGCAGCGGCTGCCGTGCTGGCATCGCTCGCGCTTGCATTTGGCACGGTGCTGTGGAAATACGGCAGCGTGCTTTACTCGCACGCTGTGAGCGCGCTCTTCGTGCTGCTGGCGCTCTATCTCATCGCGCGTGCGACGCGAACGGCCGCGACCGGATTCTGGACCTGGTTCGCCGTCGGCATTACGACCGGCGCAACTGTGCTCGTGGAATATACGAATGTCGTGTTTGCCGCACTGCTGGCGCTGTTCAGCGCAGCCCACATTGTGCGCAACCTGCGTGCAAGCACGCGCATCAAAGTCGCGGCGGCGACGGTTCTGGGTGCCGCCGTGCCGGCCGTGCTGCTCATGGCGTATAACACCGTCAACTTCGGTGGGCCGTTCGAACTCTCAACATTCAATGTAGACACGACCATCTGGCCGCAGAATGAGAATTTCAACACAGATTTTGCGACGCCGTTGCTTGTCGGATTGCGCGCCATGCTCGTGTGGGGCGGCGACAACCAGGGTTTGGGACTCATGTCGCCGGTCGCGTTGCTGGCGTTGCCGGGGCTGGTGATGTTCTGGCGCAGCGCCCGCCGCGATTTCATTTTGCTGATGGGATTGTTCGCGGCGATGCTGTTGCTCTTTAGCAAGAGCACAACCTTTAACCCACTGACGAACGATGGTCGCTACCTCACGCCGTTTCTGGGGTTGTGGTTCGTGCCGCTTGCGTTCTGGCTCGATCGTGTGTGTTTCCGGGCGCGGAGAGGCGCAGCCCGCCTTGCATGGGCAGCGCTTGTATTCGGGCTGCTGTTTCTTTCGGTGCGCAATGTGTTCTGGCACATCGCACTTTCGTGGAATTACGATCTGGATTACGCAGCATTGCAGGCCTACAGCGTGAACAGTAGCAATCTCAAATATGCGCTCGGAACGGTCTTCCCGAATGCGGCCAACGTATGGTGGCTGTGGTGGTTTTATGCGGGCGTGTCCACCCTCGCGTGGGGGCTGTGGAATCTGCGTACTCGGTTCGTGAAATCCAGAAGCCGTATTGTCGCACATTAAGCTCCGTTGACTTCACTGCCAAGGTACAAAATTTCGAAACAATCTTGCGCATTATCCTTTGTGGTTGCCGGGGTTAAGCACCACTCTGAGCGCAATGTTCCCTCGCCTTTGCGCGATTTTGTGGTCGATGCGATGACTCATTTAGACAAGGTCACCGTCGCGGCGCGCACCCCGTCCTCTCCCGCCTCCGTCAGGTAGCGCTCGCCGGTGTCCAGCCGGTAGAGGCCGAGCCAGATTTCGTAGACTCCGGGATCCGCGGCCGGCGCTTCCAGTACGTGTTGCTGGATTAACCGGTCGCCGCGCAGCCAGACTTCGGGCGCGGCGCCCAGCGCGTCCCCGGCAGCAATCAGTGTGCCGTCGGGCGCAATCAGGTGTGCGTAGATCGATACAGGCGGCGGCACACTCCGCTCGACACGCCAAACTGCAGTCACCGTGATCGATTCTGAGCCGGTCGCTGCCGCTTCGACCTGCGCCCCGAGAAATGTGAGCGCCGCGCCGAATGTCCGTCCAGCAGCGATTGGTATGTCCGGCTCCCAGTCATTCGGGAAGTAGTACGTGCGATAATAGATTGAGCCATCCGCGCGCCGCCAAATGTAATCAGGCGCGCCCGGGGTTACCGGCGTGGTCGCCTCGCCGGGCGCGAGTACCCAGCCGGCTCCCTCGCCGACGAGCAGCGCAGACTTGCAATCGAAGCTGGCGCCGGCCAGCGCGGCTTGCCCCGTCAATTCTGCGATCTGAGCGTTGTCCAAGAGCGCGACCGGCGCGGCGCATTGGTAGAACCATTCCCCCGGTGCGCGGGTGGGCACTTCGTACAGGAAGAACGTGTGGTCGATCACGATATCCGGCTCGCGATCCCGGAACCATGCCAGTGCATTGGGTTCGTACAGTTGTACGCCCACCAGATTGCTCGTGCTGATGGCATATAGCCCGGGTACGGGTTGCAGCGGCGCAAAGTCTGGTTCGGGACTGGGCGGCGGCCAGCCGGGCAACGGCGAATAATCGATGCCGTAGTAGTGCGGGTCGGCCTGTCCGAAATAGCTCAGAAAAACGGGGGCTGCGTTGCTGTCGGCCAGTTCGTCCGCGAGCGCCGGCAGGCTCTGCCCCCAGTCCAGGTTCGAGTCCGCCAGCACGCGCCAGCCGTTGCGCGGCCCGCCCGCAATCTCGTTGAAGAACGCCAGATAGTTGGGATACACCTGCCCGAGGCCCCACGCCAACCATAGTCCAACGATGGACGCTCCGGCAAACCGCAGCCGTGAGCGGCCCGTTCCAACGCGCGCAGCGCCCCCCGCGTACACGTGCAGCAGCGGAACAATCGGCAGCAAGTAGCGGTAGCCCACATTCAATTGCTGCACCATGGTGATGAGCAGGAAGATCGCCGCCGGGATCAACAGCGCCGCTGCAGGGACGCGCTCCCGCCGGCGCCAGGTCGTCACGCCGGCGACGAATAACAGGAGCCAGACGGGCAGCGGCGTCTTCACCAGCAACACGAACGGGTGGTAGTACCACCAACCGGTCGGCGACAGGCGGCCTAGCAGGTAGGCCCAATGACCGCCGCCGGCGACAGTGAGAATGTGCCCGAGATCGTCAAAGTAGCTCGCCAGGGGGAACGGCTCTATCTCGAAAGCATACGTCGCCCACAGTGTGGCCAGGCCGACAGCGGCGATGATGGCGCCGCTGCGCAGCGCCCGCAGGGATCTGTTCCGGAGAGCGTCCCAGAACATCCACAGACCCATCGGCGCCGCGAGAAAAAGCGCCGAAAATTTGCTGGCCTGCGCCAGCCCGAGCATGACGCCGGCGAGAATCAGCGCGCGGCGTGAGCGGGTTTTCATAGCTCGTAGGAAAGCAAACCACGTGGCGGCGATGAATGCAGCCACCAGCAGGTCGGTCGCCGCCAACGGGGCGTTTGCAAGCAGGTTCGGAGAGAGCGCGTGTAGCGTCAACGCCAGCACCCCCGCCGGCGGCCCGAACAAGCGCCGCGCCCACAATCCGGTCAGCGCCCCGAGCGCCAGCGACGCCAACAGAAACGGGAATCGGCCCAGAAAGACGATGCGGGCGGCATTCGCGCCGCGCCTCCAAAGCAGGTCTTCGCTGAAGGCTTCCGCCTCGCCTGACGACCAGCCCGCCAGCGACTGCGGCTCCGGCAAGCCCGGTTCGAGCAGCGCGCCCGCTCCAGCCAGCTGGCTCGCCAGCGCCGGGTGGCCCAGGGTCAGCAGCCGTCCCGTGCGCCACCAGGCCCAACCTCGGGCGATGTAGAACGCTTCGTCGAATGTGGGAGATGTGGTGGTAAGCTGCGCCAGTCCAAGCGCGAGATGCGTGAGTAGTAATGCAATGGAGGCAGCCAGGTAAATTGCTGAGAGAGGGGGAGAGGGAGAGTGGGCGACGCCGCCATTTCCCCTCGCTCCCTCGTTCCCTCTCTCCACAACACCTGCGGATTGCTTCACTTGCCAGGCTCGCCCGGCGGGGTTGGTGGGTTCCAGCGCTGCCGCCACATCAACCGGAGCATATCGCGGATGTTGCGGCCTACCGACATCTTTGTGGGGCCCGGTTTCCGGTCGTACCGCAAGTCCATTGGAATCTCGGCGAACTTGACGCCCGGCATGCGGTCCAACTTGTACAGGATTTCCGTCTGACAGGCGAACCCGTCTTCGGTGATGAAACGGTCGCCCCAAACCGCGCTGGCGGCGCGCAAAGTCTTCACCGAGTACGCGCGGAAGCCGCACGAAAAGTCGCGCACGCCTGCAATTGGGGTCAGCGTGCTGAACAGCACACTCACGCCCCAACTGAACAACCGGCGAAACCACGGGATGCCGGCCATGCGCGCGCCGGGCTGAAAGCGCGAAGCGATGACGACATCTGCGCCGGCTGCGAGGGCCGTCACCATGGCGGGGGCCTGTTCCGGCAAGTGTGTATTGTCCGCGTCCATTGCCACAACCACATCGCCGTCGGCGGCGCGTTCCAGCGCGACGGCGAAGCCCGTGCGCATGCCCTGCGCCAACCCCTGATTCGTCGTATGTGACACAAGCTCAACCCAGTCGGCCCCGAAGTCGCTCACGACGTTGGCCGTGCGGTCTGTGCTGCCGTCGTCGATCACGAACACCTGCAAATTCGAGAGAACCGTGCCCCGTACCGTGCGATAGGCTGCCAGCAGGAGAGGAAGCGCTTCGGCTTCGTTATAAGCGGGCAACACGGCCCAGACTTTCATTTGCGTAGAATTCTCCGGTGACGCCAACAGGATTGGTGGACGGCGCAATTATAGCTGAAGCGTATCTGTCTACAGCGTCTGGCGCGCCTCGAGGTTGCCCGGAATGCGGGTTTCACCAAAACTGCACCGGGACGCGAAGATATGCCCAGCAACGCGACCCTCCTGCATGTGGACCGGATGTCCCGCCGAATGTTTCTATGCGTCTCCGTATCTTGATGGTTTATACTGGCCGGACAATTCTCACCTGGGCAAAAGGAGCAATCAAAACATGGAATATCGCTCACTGGGTCGCAGCGGTCTCAAAGTGTCGGCGCTGTGTATGGGGACGATGCAGTTCGGCTGGACGGCTGATGCAGGCGCAGCATTTGAAATCCTGTCAGCCGCATTCGAGGCCGGGTTGAATTTTCTCGACACCGCGGATGTATATTCGCGCTGGGTGGAGGGCAATGCCGGCGGCGAAGCAGAGACGATCATCGGCAATTGGATGTCTGAGCGCGGGATACCGCGTCAAGAGCTGGTTATTGCCACCAAGGTGCGCGCGGCGATGGGCGATGGGCCCAACGATCAGGGTCTCTCGCGCAAACACATCATGGCCGCCGTCGATGCGTCGCTGCGGCGGCTGCAGACGGATTACATCGACCTGTACCAGGCGCATGCGTACGACGACGCAACTCCGATCGACGAAACGCTGCGAGCCTTTGATGACCTCGTACAGCAGGGCAAGGTGCGTTACGTGGGCTGCTCGAACTATCCAGCCTGGCGGTTGATGCGCGCTTTGTGGACGAGCGACCGACTCCATCTGGCCCGCTACGATTCAATTCAGCCTCACTATTCGCTGGCGCACCGGGCTGAATTCGAGCGTGAGCTGGCGGACGTTTGCCGCGAATACGGGCTTGGAGTCATTCCGTATAGTCCGCTCGCCGCTGGATTTCTGTCGGGCAAGTACAACCGGGGTGGGGAACACATCGGAACCGACCGCGTACGCAGCGCGCAGCGCTTCATGACGGATCAAAACTGGGATATGCTGGGCGTCGTGCGCGAAGTCGCCGCCCGGCTGGAGAAGTCGCCGGCGCAGGTTGCGCTTGCATGGCTGCTGCAGCGACCCGGCGTGAGTGCGCCGATCATCGGGCCGCGAACAATGGCGCAGTGGGAAGACAATCTGGGCGCGCTGGATA
>JBHHUI010000213.1:0-5617 GCA_046753805.1 Anaerolineales bacterium | reverse complement strand
TAGACAATGTGTCGAGTTGGCAGAGAGGCACGACGGCCTGTTCGCCGCAGCGGCGCTCGGCGTCTCCACGACTTTCTGGTCGCAGAGCACGACGGCCAACATCCGCAGCCTGACAGGCTTGTTTGCCGCTCTGACGCTCTGGGCATTCGTGGAATGGGCGCGCGACAGATCCAACCGGCGCGCGCTCACCCGCTTTGCGCTCGTGCTGGCGCTCGGAGTTGTACACCACGGCTCACTGGCATTCATCGGGCTGGTGTGGGTAATTGCCCTCGCATGGACCGACCGATCGCTGTTGCGGCAACCCCGGCGCTGGGTGCGCCCGACGCTGGCCGCGCTCGCGCCGCTGATTGTGCTCGCCTATCTACCGGTTCGCGGCGCGGCGGGAGCGTTCCTGGCGCCGGACCATCTGGCGACCTGGCGCGGCTTTTGGGAGCATGTCCTCGCGCGCGGCTTTGAAGGCGATTTCTTTTATTTCGCAACGTTGGATGCGCTGCCGGACCGATTGGCGATCCTCGGCAACATCGCCGCATTTCAGTTCGGGCGTCCGTTGCTGGCGCTGGGAGGCGTTGCTTTTGCCGGATTGGCGCTCCGAAACCGTCGCCTGGGCGCGGTGCTGGCGGCGGCCGTCGCCGTCCACGCATTGGTCTCCATCACGTACCGCGCGCCGCAGACGGTGGAATATTTGCTTCCGGCGTATGTCATCGCGGCGGTTGGCGCGGGCGCAGGGCTGGCGTTGCTTGGCGAATTCGCAAGGCGCAAATCGCAAGCTACAATTCGCACAGCGTATGGTGTACTGGTCGCGGCTACCGCAGTCGCCGTTCTCTCCCTTGCCCTCCGCAACTTCCGCGCGTATGCCGCCCTTGCGCGCGACACTTCCACCCGGGATTTTGCAGCCGGCATGCTGGCGGCAGCGCCGCCGGACGCGGTTGTCCTCGCCAACTGGCACTGGGCCACACCCATGTGGTATCTGCAGCAGATGGAAGGGCTGCGCACGGATGTCGAAGTGGTTTACGTTTTCCCGCAAGGCGTCTCGCTGGCTGATACGTGGGTCGCACGGCTGCACGAGTTTGCGCCGCAGCAGCCAACGCTGGTGACCAGTTTTTACGCGACGGAATTCGGGGCCAGCGGATACGGGTTTGCGCCGGCGGGACCGGGCTGGCTGGTCACATCCGACGCGCCCACGACACTGGCGGTGGGACTGACGCCGGCCAACCTGCGTTTCGGCGACCACTGGCAATTGCGCGGTTTCCGCCACGATACCATCAAGGCCGCGCCGGGCGATAGCTTCGATGTGGAGGTAGCCTGGAGCACGAACGGCGCGCCGGAGGACGCGAACTTCTTCGTGCAATTGCTCGGCCCTGACGGCCTGCTGTACGGGCAGGACGAAACGCGGCGCGTTTACAGCGGATACAAGCGCGACGATGTTCTGCACGACCGCTACCGCCTCACTGTCGCCGCGACTGCCCCGCCCGGCGAATATCAGATCATCGCAGGTGGGTACCGTCCAGACGGCGCGCGCTTTGCCACGCCTGACGGCGCCGATTATGCTGTGCTCGGCGCGCTGCGCGTGACTCCTGCGCCGAACCCGCCGCCGACGTCTCACCGCGTGCGATTTCTTGGAGGCGCGCTATACGGCTACGACTTTGACGCTTCGCCGCCGGGCGAATACCGGCTGTTCCTGCACTGGCGGCTCGGGGCGCAGCCGCAGGAGTACACGCTCTGGCTGCGAGGGTCGCCCATGCAAGTAATTAGCTTGCCCGCTGGCGACGGGTACCTCACGACGACTGTGGACCTGCCCGGCGCCCCGTCTCGTCGACTGGACGGGGTGACCAGTACGTCCGGCGACATGCGCGTCGTGCGCGGGACGGGCGCGCCGGCTCTGCTCTCGCCCCGCCTCGCCGACCCGACTGCAACCGACCGGTATGCGCCGTTCGGCGGCGCGCTTGTGCTCGTCGGCGCGGAGCAGGCGCAGGAACCGGACGGCAGCGTGCGCGTGGACCTGACATGGCGCGCCGCGCGCCCGCTGACCGCAGACGACATCGTGAAAGTCGATCTGATTGGGCCCGACTACGCCTGGCGCGCGCAATCGGACCATGTCCCGGCGGGCGGCGCGATCCCCACGTTGAAATGGATTCCTGGCCCGGCGATTCGCGACCGGCACCGGCTGGACCCACCGGCGGGCGCAACCGCAACCGGTGCGCGCCTCGAGCTGGCCGTCTACGATCACTTCACCGGGCGCGTGCTATCCATCGGCGATCCGCGTCTGGCGCAGCTTGGTTCAACCGTTCTCTTGTTCCCATGACCCCCATTGAAATCGCTGCGGTTTCACTGCTCACGGCCGAGTATTCACCGGCCACCGATCCATGCGCCGCGTCTCCCTGCTGATATTCCTCGCCGTCTCGTCCGTGTACTTCGCCACGGTGAGCGGGATCACGTCGAGCAACGACGGCAGCCACTACGCGCTGCTGCGCGCCCTCGTGGACGAGGGGCGTTTCGAGATTCCGACTTACGCGCAGTACGCGGAGGGCAACGACCTGGCGCGCGTGGGCGATCAGGTTTACAGCGATCGCCCGCCGGGGACCGCGCTGCTGGCCGCGCCGTTGTACATTGTCGGGCGCGCGCTGCCGCCCGTCGGACGCGCATTGCCGTCGCGCCACGACGCCGGGAACCCCGCGCTCGTGTATGTCATGCTCCTGCCGGTGCTGGCCGGAGCGGCGGCGGTCGTCATATTCAATGCGCTGCTCGTCCGCTGGGGTGTGCGCCCGGCTGTCGCCCTGCTCACTTCACTCACGCTGGCATTCGGGACGATCCACTGGAAGTACAGCAGCGTGCTGTTTTCGCACGCGCCCTCCGCGCTGCTCGTGCTGCTGGCCGTCTGGATTGCGCTGCGCGCCGGCTGGCTCGGCGGCCTGCGCACGGGGACTGCATTCGGGCTGGGGTTCGCGCTCGGCCTGTCCGTGCTCGTAGAGTATTCGAATCTGGTATTTGCTGTGCTGGTCGTACTATTCGTGTGCGCCCCAGCGCGCATGCGCCCGGTGCGTACGTGGCGGCGGGCCGGGATGGCGCTGGCCGCCGGGGCGCTTCTACCGGCGGCGTTTCTCGCGTACTACAACACGGTCAACTTCGGCGCGCCGTGGACCACGTCGTATGCGTATGCCGTCAACTATCCCTGGGCGGCCAGCCTGGCCACGACGTTCGATTTCCCGCTGCTGGCCGGGCTGAAGTCCATGCTCTTCTTCAGCGCGGACGAGCGCCTGATGGGATACGAGAACCAGGGTTTGTTTCTACTATCGCCGGTTGCGCTGTTGGCGGCCTGGGGCGTCATCTACTTGTGGCGACAGCCGGCGCGCCGGCGCGAAGCGCTGCTCGTGCTCGGCGCGGCGGGCCTGTATCTGCTCCTGTTTTCAAAGCACCACACGCTGCACGGTTTTACGGGCGACGGCCGCTATTTCGCACCCTTCCTGCCGCTGGCGTTGCTCCCACTGGGGCTGTGGGCGGAACGGCATCTACTGTCCGACAACGGCGCCGACATGCGCGAACTGGTCTTCCAACTGCTGTTCTTTGGGCTGGCATTCCTATCGGTACGCAACATCGCCGTCCACATCGGATTCTCGTACAATTACACCCTCGACCTGAGCCAATTCGAACTGTTCAGCGCGTCGCCCGGCAACTGGGCGCGCCTGTTGGGGGCGCTGTTTCCCAACTGGCGCAACCTGCCGCTGCTGTGGGGGCTGGAGACCGCCGGGGCCGCCGGGGCATGGTCGGGATTGCAGCTGCAGCGCAGGCGCGACAATCTCGCCCGGCGGGGATTGGGGGATTAGGGGATCCTCTCCGCTCTGCCTATCCCCCCATCCCCTAATCCCTGCCTCCGATCCCGGGTTCTGTGAAATCCGTGTACCATTCTTCCCATGGATGAGTCTCCACATCTCGTTGTCTTCGGCGACAATCTGGACGTGCTGCCGCATGTGCCCGACGAATTCGCGCAGCTGATCTACATCGACCCGCCCTTCAACACCGGTCGCACGCAGCGGCGCGTGCAGCTGCGGACGGAACGCGACCCGGACGGCGACCGCGACGGCTTTCAGGGCGCGCGTTATCGTTCCATACGCATCGGGCAGCAATCATTCGCCGACAACTTCGACGACTTCCTCGCTTTCATCGAACCGCGTTTGATCGAGGCGCGCCGCGTGCTCGCGCCCGCCGGCGCGCTCTACTTCCACATCGACTACCGCGAAGTGCACTACTGCAAAGTGCTCCTCGACCAGATCTTCGGGCGCGCATGCTTCCTGAACGAGATCATTTGGGCCTACGACTACGGCGCGCGGACGAAAAGAAAGTGGCCGCCCAAGCACGACAACATCCTCGTGTACGTGAAGGACCCGGAGGCGTATTTCTTCGACGCCGAAGCGGTGGACCGCATTCCATACATGGCCCCCGGGCTGGTGAGCAAGGCGAAAGCAGAACGGGGAAAGCTGCCGACGGATACGTGGTGGCACACCATCGTCAGCCCGACCGGCAAAGAGAAGACCGGCTATCCCACGCAGAAGCCGCTCGGTGTGCTGCGGCGCATCGTGCAGGCCTCGTCCCGGCCCGGAGACCTGGTGCTGGACTTCTTCGCCGGCAGCGGCACGACCGGCGCGGCTGCCCTGGAACTGGAACGGCGCTTCCTGCTGGTGGACGACAACCCACAGGCCATCGAGGTCATGCGGAAACGGTTCGCAGAGGCGGAGGTGGAGTTCGCTACTGCCGAGGATTTTGTAGGACTGCCCTAACCCGAACCTGCCAGAAACGAGGTTTGTTCAACCCGGATAACACCGCGTGAGCCTGTCAGGGTATTTCCACCGCCACATTAAGCACGAAGCGGTCTTGCGGCAGCGGCGCGCCGTCTGAGCCGGCCGCGGGCGCGCGCGCGCCGGTTTCCGGGTCGTACCACCCCACCGCAATGTTGTAGCCGCCGGCAGCGACCCCCGCCAGCGGCAGCGAAACAGCCTCCGATACCACCTCCCCCGGCAGCCACTCGCTCGTGGGGTGCGCGCCGCCCTGCGGGAAAGCATCCGCCTGCGCCACAATCGCCTCCGTGACCGGGTCAAACAGGTGCACGAAATACTTGTAGCTGGCATCCGGCGCGGAGTCCGTCTGCCACACCAGCGTCAGTTGGAGCGCCTCCTCTGTGAGCGCAGCGTCATATCCGACCAGCCGGATCGGCCCGAAGGCGGCGTCGGCTTCGTATTGCGTCGGCGGCGGCTGCGTGGAGACCGAGGCGGCGTTGACGACTGTGACGGCGCCGACTTCGACCGCGTCGCCCAGGTCATTCCCCTCGCCGTCGACCAGCCGCAAGGTGAGGGTGTACGCGCCCGCGCGCAGATCGGGCGGCAGCTCGATGCGGGCCGGCTGCGCCACGAGCACATCGGGCGGCCACGTAGAGAGCGGCAACCCCGGAGCGAGTTCCGTGATCGCCGTCACGGATTGGTCTCCGGCGGCCAGCGTCCATTCGGCGCGCGCGTCTAGCGGCGGCGCGGCGAGCGTGCTCCACGCGGGTTCGAGCGCCAGCAGCTGCCCGGCGACCGCCACGCCGGGCGCGGCGAGTGATTGCAACCTGAGCCAGTCGGACAGCACG
>JBHHUI010000212.1:0-5628 GCA_046753805.1 Anaerolineales bacterium | reverse complement strand
CCTTAAAACGTTTGAATCTTTTAGGCTGCGCGTGCGATTTTTATTGATTCATAATTGCCCCCTTGGTACAATGCGGCATCGCCGGATGTTAAGAACGAATTGCATCGATGAAAGTGTGAGGCATGCATTCGTCCTTAGACATCGACAAAATGCCCGGGTATGGTACGCGGTTTTTCCTCGCTCGGGGAAGGGGGGCCTTCAACTGGCGATGTGTTCGGACTACCAAGCTGCATATTGCAGTTGAAATAGCGGGCCGCTGCCGTGCGTCCGGCGGGCACGCGCGGCTATCCATCAGGGGCGGAGTTTTATTGCATGAAACCCGAACAGGTTTGGCAGGCAGTTCTCGGTGAGTTGCAACTTCAGATGACCCGGTCTACGTACGACACATGGTTGCGGGACACGCAGTTGGTAGCCTATGAAGACGGGACCTACATTGTTGGGTGTAAGTCTGCCTATGCAAAAGATTGGCTCGAAAACAAACTGCATGCAACTATCAAGCGGACACTCAGCGGCATCGCCGGCCGTTCGGTGGAAGTACGCTTCGTGCTGGATACGATGGGAAAGCCAGAAGCCGCCGCGGGGGCCGTCATGGCGACCCTGCCGGCTGCGGCAGCGCTCGCCCGCCCGGCGGCAACATCAGCATCCGGGCTCAATGCCCGCTACCAGTTTGAGAACTTCGTGGTCGGAGCAAGCAACCGGTTGGCGCATGCAGCTTGCATGGCCGTAGCCGAAAACCCCGCCCGGGCGTACAACCCCTTGTTCTTACACGGCGGCGTCGGGCTTGGCAAGACGCATCTCCTGCAGGCAATCGGCAACGCTTGCACGCGCGGCGGCTTGCTGGTCCTCTATGTCTCGTCGGAAGAATTCACAAACGACCTTATCAATGCCATTCGGAGCCACACCACCGAGGCTTTTCGCGATAAGTATCGCAACATCGACGTATTACTGGTGGACGATATTCAGTTCATTGCCGGTAAGGAATCGACCCAGGAAGAATTCTTTCACACGTTTAACACGCTACATCGTGACTACAGGCAGATCGTTTTATCTTCGGACCGGTCGCCTAAGGCGCTCGTGACACTTGAAGAGCGCTTGCGCTCGCGCTTTGAATGGGGGTTAACAGCCGATATCCAGCCGCCGGACATGGAGACGCGCCACGCAATACTGCAGGCCAAAGCGGACGAGTTGCATTATCAAGTGCCGGCCGATGTCCATGAACTCATCGCACGGCGCGTGCAGAGCAACATCCGGGAATTGGAAGGGGCGCTGAATCGGGTCGTGGCATTTGCCCAGATTCTGGGCCATCAATTGGACCTGGATACGGCCGCCGCCGCCCTGGCGGATACGCTTCCCAATCGCGAATCGCTGACGCCCGACCACATCATCGATAGCGTGGCCGATTACTACAATGTGACCGTCGACGCACTGCGCGGTCGCGACCGTTCGCGAGATGTCGCACTGCCGCGCCAGATGGCGATGCATCTCATCCGCGAGGAAACAAAGGAATCGCTCCCGCAGATTGGTGCGGCGCTCGGCGGTCGGGACCACACCACGATCATGTACGGCTGCGACAAAATCCGCAATCTCATCGAGACCAACGACGATATTCGTAAACAGGCGCTGGCAATTCGAGAGCGCCTTTATGCAGACGCGATGTTGGTGTGAGCCTCAATCCTCACAAGCAACTGTAGCTTTTGAGGCGTCACTGTTATGACAACTGCCGCGCAGGCCTGTTCTCCTGCGCGGTTTTGATTCTGTGGATAACTTGCCCAAAACTGGGGATAAACAGCGCAGACTGGGGAAAACTGATCTTTGACCGCTTGCCACACCCCCCATATAGCGGGTGTAAGCGGCGCATGCGCCTATATAGAGCTGGGGTTGTTTCTGCGCCGATTAACCGTTATTTTGTCCCGCGCGTTCACATGCCGTCCACAGACTGCGTGGGGAAAGCGGGCTTGGCTTAGTCCCTCACATCTGGGGCTGCGCAGGGGCTGTCCCCGTTGGGTGCGGGCTTGCCGTACGTTTTTTTTAGCTTTCCACTTTTCCCCAGTCCCTACTGCTATAGACTATTTATATATATATGTTGGGATAGATATGCACAAAGAACAGCCAACTTCCAGAGACGGTTTGCGTCCTTGAACCGTTATCCAGAACTACATTAATCGGGTTGCCCCCTTCGCCAGAATGCCGATAATGCAAGTCCTGATGAGATTTGAAGATCCGACGGACGCAGTCTTGTACAGAGGCGGCTCTCGCTGCTGCGCTACTAAGTGCGCCAACGCCCCATGGCGGGGAAATAATAAATAGGCTAGACTCTTCTTTGCTATGGTAGCTGATGCACATGCCCTCGATACCATCGAGCTTAAGGAACAGGTTCGCCTGCTTGCACGCATCGTAGAAGTGAGTCTCAAACTCAACTCTACCCTGGACCATGCCCCTTTGCTCCAACATATCATCGACGCCGCGGCCGATTTGCTGGACTCGGAAGCGGCCTCGCTGCTCCTGTACAACGACGTTAAACAAGAGCTGCGCTTTTCGGCCGCGACCGGGTCTGACCCCGCCGAGCTTGCCAAGATCCCGGTGCCGCTTGACGGGAGCATCGCCGGGGAAGTGTTTCGCGGGGGGAAGGCGATCATTCAAAATGATGTTGCCAGCGACCCGCGCCACTTTGACGAGGTCGGAGAGGAAGTCAAGTTTGTTACACGCTCGTTGCTGGCTGTGCCTATGTATAGCAAGGACCGTGTCATCGGCGTGCTCGAAGCGCTGAATAAACGCAGTGACCATAAATTTGCCGAGGCTGATAGCCGCATCCTGCAAATCTTGGGCTCACAGGCCGCCGTCGCGATTGAAAACGCGCGGCTGATCGATTCTGTCCAAAAAGCGTACGACGAGTTGGGCAAACTCGACAAAATGAAGAGCGATTTCATTGCGTTGGCTTCGCACGAGTTGCGCACGCCGTTGGGCGTAATCTTGGGATATGCCTCGTTCCTGCGCGAGGAGGCCGAGGGGGAAGCCGGCGAGTACGCTCGTATCGTGCTCGATTCTGCAGTACACATGCGCAAGCTGATCGAAGACCTGACCAACCTGCGCTTCCTCGAAGTTGGCGATATGACGCTGACGCCCGGCAAGCTCGATCTGCGTGATTTGATGCATGAGGCGCGTACGGACCTCGCCGCGCTGTCTGATGCAAAGTCGCAAACGTTGACGATTGAAATCCCGGACGAACCGCTCCTCGTGGATGTAGACCGCAGCAAGATCCTCGTCGTGCTAACCAACTTGCTCACCAATGCGATTCGATTCACGCCCGATCGGGGGCACATTACGGTGCGCGCTTTCGCGCACGGTCGGGAAGCGTGGGTGCAGGTGGTTGACAATGGCAAGGGCATCCCCGAGAAGGAACTGGACAAGATCTTCAAGCGGTTCTATCAGGTTGAAGAACACCTCGTGCGCAAAGAGGGCGGACTTGGATTGGGGCTTTCTATTGTGCGCGGGACGGTCAAGCTGCACGGCGGGCGCGTGTGGGCCGAAAGCGCCGGTAAGGATCAGGGCAGCACGTTTACGTTTACGCTCCCCCTATCCGTTCGCCCGTCTGGCTAGCCGGTGCGCGAGAACTTTGCAAGCGGCATCCGCCAAGCCACCACAACACTGGCCGCAAACAGCATACAGGCGATCCCGTACACGGCAATGTAGCCAGCGCTATTGGAGTTTAACGTAGCGTTGAGCGGGTCGATCAGCACGCCTCCGAGCAGGCGGCCGATAGCGCTGCCGGCGGCGCTGGCAATATTGGCAAGCCCGAGATAGCGGGCTGCTTCGTTCACCGGCACGATGTCCGTCACCAACGCCCAATTGGCGCTCAGAAAAATCCCCACGCCGAGGCCGAATACAAGCCCGGCTGCGCCGATGTGAGCCGGCTGGCGCGCGAACAGGAAAGCCCCCGAACTGACGGTTGCAAGCACGCCCGCCAGAATGATCATCCCCCGACGCCCAATCTGATCAGTCAGCCAGCCGGCCGGCAGTGTTACCAACAGAACCGCCAACCCGATAACAGTTGAAAGCCGGCCGACGAACTGGTAGGCGTTGGTGGGCGCCAGACCGACCACGTCGATGATAAAGAACAACAAAAACGTCTGGAGCGCGATGAAGCCGCACCAGAACAATATCCGATTGGCGAACCACCAGCCAAAAACAGGATGTCTGCGTAAATCCGCTTTGAATGCCAGCCGCAACGATTCCGCCACCGGGCGCACCCGACCCGGAGGCGCTGGTCGGTCTGGCACCGTGAGTAATACCGCACCCAAGGTCACCGCGAACAGAACAGCCGGAACCGTCACTGCCGCGCCGGTGTCCCCTTGAGCCACAAGTTCTCCCGACACGAAGCGCCCGACGACAAAAGCGAGCAATTCGAACATGGCTTTCAGTCCCGCTGCTCGCCCGTGTTGCGCCGCCGGGACATGGTCTGGCACGAGCGCCTGCCCCGGAATCTGTGTGAGGTTCATGCCCAGATAGAGCAAGAGCACGCCCACAGCGATCGTGCTCAACGCGCCGGCGAGCGCTACAGCGTAGAGGCTGGCGATGGTAATGAGCGTGCCCGCCACAAGATAGGGCCTGCGCCGCCCCCAGCGGCTGCCCGTGCTGTCGGAGAGAGCCCCGATGACGGGCTGAACCCCAATCGCCAACATAAGCCCGGCGAATGTTGTTAAACCGACCGCCGTGTTGCGCAGGTTCTCGGGCACCAACTCGATAGCGCGCTGCCCGATGACGGCCGGCTCCAACGTGTTGGAGACCAGGCCGGTTGAAAACGCAAAGGAAGTAATAACGGCCAGTTTCCACCACGGCAGCCGCGACGGAAGTAAAACGCTCACCGGTTCTGCACCGCTGCTATTAGATTGCAATTGGACGTGAGATGTGCGTGCGCGCCGGCTTACACCGTGATACTTTCGCCCGGCTTGAGCACCTGCACCGCCGTGTTGGTGCCGGCTTCAACCCGCGCCTTCCACACGGCTGCGTCCTGGGCGATCAGGTCAAAGGTGTTGTAGTGGATTGGAACTGCTACCGCCGGGGCCAGGAACTCGACGGCCTGCAGCGCATCATCCGGCCCCATGGTGTAGTTGTCGCCGATGGGCAAGGCTGCCAGGTCCAGACCCGCAGCGCCGATCAACGCCATGTCTCCAAAAAGGCCTGTGTCGCCGGCCAGGTAAACGCGCTTGTCTCCGGCGTGCAGCAGGAACCCACACGGATTACCACCATTAGAGCCGTCCGGCAGGGCGGAGCCGTGCAGTGCCGGCGTGAATTTCAAGTACCCGAAGGGATGCCGGTGGCCGCCGCCGATATGTTGTGCGTGTGTATTCGCTACGCCCTGCTTGTCGAGCCAGACGGCAATTTCGTAGTTCGTGATGATCGGTGCGCCGGTGCGGGATGCAATGGACACAGCATCCCCCACATGGTCGCCATGACCATGCGTGATGAGAATGTAGTCCGCGCTGACGTCCGCCGCCGTAGTGGATGCGACCGGATTGCCGGAAAAGAAAGGGTCGACCAGGAGCTGTATTCCATCGATCTGCAGCCCGATCGTCGCATGCCCGTACCAGGTGAATTCGATTGTCATGGTTGTCTCCGTTGCAGGCGAGT